>JANMVO010000372.1:0-2752 GCA_031392805.1 Rhodoferax sp.
GCCGTCCCACCCTCATGATGCACAGTGCCACCGAGGTAGGAAGAAATCACCTGGGTGTTGCCCCTGATCTGGGCCGGTGAACCGGTTTCTATTTTCCTGCCGTTGTCCAACGCGGTGACACGGTCACACAGTGAAAAAATAAACGGCACATTGTGTTCGATGATCAGGACCGATAGCGGGTTTGCCACCTCCTGCTGCAGGGATTTCAACAGGGTTGCGATCAACCGTACCTCTTCAGACGTCAGCCCTGCGGTAGGCTCATCCAGCAGCAGCAAACGTGGCTTGGCCATCAATGCACGTGCGATCTCGACTTTGCGTATCTCGCCGAATGGCAATGACTTCATCGGGACATCAAAATCCGACTTGAAACCGACACGCTTTAGCCAGACCTCAGCGGCCTCTCGAAGCTGCAACTCTTCCTGCCGCGCACGGCCGGTCTGGAACATGCAGCCCAGCAAACCGGATCGCGTCCACCGGTGGCCGGCGCACATGACGTTTTCACCGGCGCTGAGATCAGGAAAAATTGCCGGTGCCTGAAAGGTCCTGCCAATGCCTGCCTGGGCAATCAGGTGCGGGCTTGAAGGCAGCGGATTGCCCGCGAATTGCGCCTGCCCTGTGCGGCTGTGAAGAAAGCCCGTCAACACATTGATGGCCGTTGTTTTACCGGCGCCATTGGGGCCAATCACGCCATGAATTTCGCCCTCTTCAACATCTATCGAAAAATGATCGAGCGCCGTCACACCGCCGAACGCAACGCTCAAGTCAGTGGCTTGCAGAATCAGGCTCATGCACTGGCTTTCTTGCCGTTGCGCCAACGCGATAAGAGTGGCTGTAATTTCGAGGAAATGCCCAGCGGCATGAAGACCAGAGTCAGTAACAAAATGCTGCCATAGAAAAAGTCACGCCATTCCCCAAGCGCACTGAATACTTCAGGAAGAAAAAACAGCACAACGGGTGAAATAACAGCGCCAATCATGCTGCCTGTCATGCCGCCCACCACCACCAACGTGATGTGGAAGATGGAAAGATTGACCAGGTAGGCATTGGGATTGGTGACACCCAGCAAAAAGCCGTGCAAGGCACCCGCCAGACTGATCACTGCGCTGGAAAATACGAAAGCCATAATTTTCATTTGACTGACGTTGATGCCCTGCATTTGCGCCGCCGGTTCGTTGTCCCGGACGGCCAACCAGGCGCGCCCGATTCTGGAACGCATGATATTGACCGAGCCGCCGACGATCAGCACCATCATCAAAACGGCAAAACAGGCAATCCGCTCAGTGGAGATGTCCGCCATCATGGGCAAAGACAGCGGCGGCACCACCAGGCCGTAGCCACCACCGGTCAGCGCACCTCCATGCTTTAGCCCGACCAGCAACACCTGCAATAGTCCCAAGGTCGCTATCGCCAGATAAAACCCGGACATGCGAAGCGTGACAAACCCCAGAATGCCGCCAGCGACACCGCCGACCACCACCACCAAGGGCACGGCCAGCCACAAAGGCAAATGCAACGTGGCGATGGCAATCACGGCACCATAGGCACCCACCGCCATGAAGGCCGCGCTGGACAGGGCCAGCAAGCCCGCTGCGCCCATCAGGACCGTCAGCGCCACCGTGACAATAATCACCACCGCCAACTGGCCGACCAGAAACAGGCGGTATGACGGCAGAAAACTGACCACAGCGGCCACAGCAAGGGCCAGCAGAAACGTCGAGAAAACCGAATGCCTTCGAAGCAGATTCATTTCAGGTTCATT
Source organism: Rhodoferax sp. (assembly GCA_031392805.1). Taxonomy (GTDB): domain Bacteria; phylum Pseudomonadota; class Gammaproteobacteria; order Burkholderiales; family Burkholderiaceae_C; genus JANYCG01. Next base: position 1,760 of record JANMVO010000372.1, read on the forward strand.
TCAGGTCATCACACTTTGCGGGACTGTTGAACGGTGAACAAGCCGCTGGGACGCCAGAGCAACACCAGGATGAAAACCGAGAACATGACCACTTCTTTCATGGCCCCGCCGAAAGTCACAACGGCATAGGTCTGTATCAAACCCAGGGCCAAACCCCCAATCAGTGCTCCCAAAATGCTGCTGAATCCACCCATCACCGCGCCAATGAAGGACGGCAGAAGAATGTTGTCTCCCATCGTGGGAAAAACACCGATGAGGGGACTGATCAGAATTCCCGCTATGCCGGCCAGCATGCCACCCACGCCCCAGCTCACTGCCAGCGTGGTTCGAACATGAATTCCACACAAAGCGGCGCGCCATTCATCTTCAGCCACTGCCCTGACGGCACGCCCATACAGTGTCGAACCTTGCCAGAAAAACAGGGCAGCGGTGGCAACCGTGGTGACGACCAGGATCAGGACTGAATTCACCGGCAAACTGGTGCCAAAGAATTCGATGTCACGGTCCCCGAAAATCCAGGCTTCAGCCCGCATCGGCACATCCGTAAACAGATAGCGGGCTCCGGCTTGCAGCAGAATCAGAATGGCCAGGGTGCCAATCACTTGCGCTATCTTGGTGCTGGCCGGCAGCAGAATATGGGCGACCCAAAAACACAATAGCCCGCCCAATATTCCAGCCGCCAACGCACACACCAGTTGCATGGCGGGCGAGGTGAAATACTGGGAGGCAAAGACATAGGTGTAGGCACTGACCATCATCACCTCGCCCTGCGCGAAGTTGACGACGCCGCTCGCTCGAAAAACCAGAACCACACCAATCGCCAGCAGGGCATACACAGCGCCGAGCGCGAGGCCGCCAAAAAAAAGACTCATCTCTGCCCTAATTGTGTTGAATGACCAGTTCTAGCTGTCTTGCGATTGAATTGCCTGGCAGCCCGCCACAACTACTCATTCATCACCATCACTGTCATTTAGCAGGTTTGAAAACGCCGCC
>JANMVO010000375.1:0-1944 GCA_031392805.1 Rhodoferax sp.
CAGCCGGACAAGGATTTGGCCCCGGTGGCGATGGCCGTCAGGTACCCCTTCATGCTGGTCGCGAATCCGGCATTCCCGGCGCGCACGACGAAGGACGTGATCGCGCTGGCGAAAAAGAATCCGGGCGAGCTCACCTATGCCAGCGCCGGGAATGGATCGGTCCAGCACATCGCAATGGAGATGTTCACTCGGGCCGCTGGCATCCAGTTGCGCCACATCCCGTACAAGGGCGTGACGCCCGCGCTGACCGACGTCCTGGGCAACCAGGTGTCGATGATGTTCGCGGGTTTCCCGCCCGCCATGGTTCATGTGCAGACTGGCAAGCTGGTTGCCATCGGCATGTCGACCAAGTCCCGGCTGCGGGCGGCGCCGGAGGTTCCTTCCGTGTCCGAGACTCCCGGCCTGGAGAACTACGACTTCCCGGTCTGGGTCCCTGTTCGCGCCCTCCGGCACGCCGGCCGCAGTGCTCGACCAGCTGCACCGCGAATCGGTGTCCATCTTCGCGGCGCCCGCCATCCGCGCCAACATCGAGAAGGCCGGCATGACGGTTTCGGACGAGTCCCGCGCCACCTTCGCCGCCTTCGTGAAGAGCGAACACGCCAAGTACCAGAAGATCATCAAGGAAGCGGGGATCAAGGAAGAGTAGGCCGATGCGCGCAGGCGCAAGAGCAGCATGGAGCCGGTGTGGGATGGCAAGGTATTTCAGCCGCGCCTGATGCTCCCGTTAAGCCTGAGCTGGGACCACCGTGTGATTGACGGTGCCGCAGCGGCACGCTTCAACGCCTACCTGGGTCAAATCCTCGGCGACTTCCGCCGCGTCATGCTGTGACGGGCAAGGAGCGTTCGGCATGACGACCGTTGTGGTTGTCAAAAAGGCCGGGCAGGTCGCGATTGCCGCCGACACCCTGGTGACGTTTGGCGACACCCGCCTGTCGAACCGGTTTGAAGTCAACAGCAAGCTGTTCAAGATCGACACGCCTGCAGGCCCAAGCTACGTCGGCATTGCTGGCACCGTGGCGCATTTCCCGGTGCTGCGCAAGGCCATGCTGGCGCTGCCCAAAGACCAGCTTTTGCTGGGCAGCAAAGACAACGTGTTTGACACCTTCATCAAGCTGCACCCGCTGCTCAAGGACACCTTCTTCCTGCAAACCAAGGAAGATGACAATGACCCGTATGAGTCGAGCCAGTTCAGCGTGGTGATAGCCAACGCCACCGGCATCTACGGGCTGTACAGCTACCGCGAAGTGTTTGAGTTTCATGAATTCTGGGGCATTGGCTCGGGGCGCAGCTTTGCGCTGGGTGCCATGTACGCAGCGTGGGACAAAGGCAAAAGCGCGCGTGAGATTGCGGTCCTGGGCGTGAAAGCGGGTTGCGAGTTTGACAAAAACTCGGGCGGTCCGGTGGAAGTGTTCACGCTCAAGCTGAAACAGTAAGCCGTGACAACAGGCCTGCGCAAACATTCAAATCAATAAATCAGATTCTGGAGAGAGACACCATGGCAACGCTGGAAATCAAAGTTCCCGATATTGGCGATTTCGCCGAGGTCACTGTCATTGAATTGATGGTCAAGCCGGGCGACACCGTCAAGCCCGACCAAAGCCTGATCACGGTTGAGAGCGACAAAGCCTCGATGGAAATCCCCAGCAGCCACGGCGGCGTGGTGAAAGAGCTCAAGGTGAAGATCGGCGACAAAGTGGCCGAAGGGTCACTGGTCTTGCTGCTTGAAGCCGCAGGCCATGCGCCAGCACCTGAAGTTTCCAGGGTTTCAGAGGAAAAAACGGCTGTAACCCCCGTCAGCAATACATCATCAGCTATAAATAACGTATCTATCTCGTCTTCACTCCCGCTCCCCCCGGGAGAGGGCAGGGGTGAGGGCATGCCCACATCCAATGCCGCCAGCTTCTCGGGCAGCGTCGATCTGGACTGCGACCTGCTGGTACTGGG
>JANMVO010000410.1:0-2047 GCA_031392805.1 Rhodoferax sp.
GACAACCGGCTGACCAGCGCCGATTCACGCAGCTTTGGCACCGTGCCCTTGCAGGACATCCTGGGGCGGGCGCGGCAAGTCTGGTTTTCGTCCAATGAGAACGGGGTGCGCTGGGGACGGCTGGGCCAGGTGCTGCAGTGACCGTGAAAACCACGTGCCAAAAATCACATGCCGGTTGAAATTACTTTTAAAGAGTGTAAAAGTTTCATAATTTCGCATCGTCAACTCAGCCTTCACCTAGCCGCGCCCCGAGGGCAGCCGGTTCAACGATGGCGAACGCGGTGCCTGGTATTGCGCCTTCAACGCACCGACCCCGCATCATCTACCCGAGCGTGCGCAAGGCCGGTGGCATCAATCTGGCCTGCTTCAGGCCCGCGCGGGTGGGCAATGTGAGAATAGGGGCGGCCTGGCGCATGGCGTGGAGAGGCAAGCACGAGCCTGAAATTCAGCGTTTGAAGGCAATTTAAGCGTTAAATCGGGCTGTAGCCCTTGTGTACAGTGAATAGTTAGCTATTTAATATATAGCACATTGGCAAATAGCAAAAAAATAACTGACACCTTAAGGTTTGAACAGCACCTCGTACTTCTGGCGCAATTCTCGTTTCAGCAGCTTGCCGCTGGGGTTTTTTGGCAACGCGTCCGTCAGGATCACACGCTTGGGCACCTTGAAGTGCGCCAGGCCCTGGGTGCACGCGGCAATCACGTCCTGTTCGGTCAATCTGCAGCCAGGCTTGGCGACAACGACCGCGACCACAGCCTCAATCCACCTCGGGTGGGGCAGGCCGATGACGGCCACCTCAGACACACCTTCAATGCGGTACAGCGCCTCTTCCACCTCGCGGCTGGCGACGTTTTCACCGCCGGTCTTGATCATGTCTTTTTTGCGGTCCACCACAGTGATGAAGCCCTCATCGTCCATGGTGGCCAGGTCACCGCTGTGAAACCAGCCGCCTTCAAACGCGGCGCGGGTGCGCTCTTCGTCCTTGTAATAACCGGTCAGCAATTGTGGCGAACGGTGCACAATTTCACCAATCTCGCCCACGGCCACGTCGCGCATGGCGTCATCCACCACGCGGGTTTCCACGTTGAGCGCCTGCTTGCCCGCCGAGCCCGCCTTGCGCAACTGGTCTTCGGGCATGAGCACAGTCGCCATCGGGGCGATCTCGGTCTGGCCATACAGGTTCCACAGGCGAACCTGCGGCAGGCGGGCCTGGATTTCTTTCAGAACTTCCACCGGCATGATCGATGCGCCGTAATAGCCCTTGCGCAGTTTTGACAGGTCGGTAACGTCAAACTGCGGCGCGCGCAGCAGGGCGATCCACACCGTCGGCGGCGCGAAGAATGAATTGATGCCCTCACGCGCCAGCATCGCCAGCAAGTTGTCGGCGCTCGGCTTGCCGGTGATGATATTGCTGGCACCCACGTAAATGCAGGGGCCAAAAAACACGTCAAGCTGCGCGCAGTGGTACAGCGGCAGCGCGTGCAGCATTACGTCGTTGTGTGCAATTTCCACGTCCACCAGGCAGGTGACGTATTCCGAAATGACGGCATCGTGGCTCAGCATCGCGCCCTTGGGCCGCGACTCGGTGCCGCTGGTGTAGATGATCTGGGCCAGCATGGCACCGGTCAGCGCCACGTCGGGCAGCGCCTGCCCGGTGGCGCACAGCGCGTCAAACGCCGTCATGTCTGGCGCGGGGTCACTGGCATCTTCACCCGGCAGCCAGACCAGTTGCTGCACCGCTGTATCCTTGGCCGCACTGCGCGCCAGTTCAGCCAGGCCCGAGTCCGTGCACAGCAGCTTGGCACCGGAGTGTTCCAGGATGAAATTAGCCTCGCCGCTACTCAGCATGAAATTGATCGGCACCAGCACCGCCCCCAGCCGCGCCACGGCAAATCGCAGTGCCGCAAAGCCATGCGAATTGCGCGCCAGCACCGCCACGCGGTCGCCTGAGCCCACGCCGATGGACGCCAGCCCCGATGCAAAGCGGTTGCAGACATCGTCAAACTCGCGGTAAGTCCAGTCGGTGGCACCGCAGCGGATGGCCAG
>JANMVO010000434.1:0-1926 GCA_031392805.1 Rhodoferax sp.
CCACCAAAGCGTCCCGCGGCGCGCCCCGCACGCCTTTGCCCACGCGGTCCAGCAGACGGGCGGTGACCACCATGCCGGTGGTCGTCGCCACGGCAAACAGCGGTTTGGTCAGGGCACCCAGGGCATAGCCAAACACGGCCAAGCCCTTGCGTTTGCCGAAGTAGTCGCTGAGCGCTCCGGAAAAGACTTTGACGATCAGGGCCGTCGATTCCGCCAGGCCCTCAATCACCCCCACGGCCAGAACGCTGGTGCCCAGGGTGGTGACCATGAACAAGGGCAGCAGGCTATGGATCATTTCTGAAGAAATGTCCATGAGCATGCTCACGAACCCGAGCACCCACACCCCGCGCGGGATTTGCTTCAAGGTGCCTTGGGATTCAGGTTTCATTTTTATTCCCGGTAAAGTGGTGCAATGGATTCACGCGCACTCTACACCGCTTTACGCGATGAAATTTGCCATGGCCCCTGATGAACTGCGCACCCCGCTGCCCATTCTCTACAGCTTTCGCCGCTGCCCCTATGCCATACGCGCCCGCTTGGCACTGGCGGTGAGCGGGCACACCGTTGAACACCGTGAAGTCGCGTTGCGTGACAAACCAGTCGAACTGCTGGCAGCATCGCCCAAGGGCACCGTGCCGGTCCTGGTGTTGCCAGAGGGTCTGGTCATCGAGCAAAGCCTGGACATCATGCTGTGGGCGCTCAATTGCCATGACCCTCACCATTGGCTCATGCCAGTCCAAGGCAGCCTGCAAGAGATGCTGGAACTGATTGCGCACTGTGATGGCCCGTTCAAGCAGCACCTGGACGGCTACAAGTATCTCCGGCGCGTGCCACTGACGCTAAGGGAGGCGGAAATAGCCAATATACCGTTTTTGGGTGCGCTGGCGGGATGCAGTGCAAGGCGCTCTGAGCGCCGTGTGGCGAGCCACACAAGCGATGAGCAACGCCGCAATGCGCCCGGTAGTGCGGCCACAAATGGGATATTGGTTATTTCCGCCTCCCTAAGTGCGCGGGCGAGCCCGTTCGCGCTCGTTAATGCGCCTTACATTGCGCCTGACACTGTCGCTGCAGATGCTGCAGTCGCTGCAGAAGCCGTCGCCGATCAGAAGATTCAAGCGCGCCGGCACGGTGCCCTGTTTCTGGCGCAGCTCAACCTGCGCCTGGGCGGCAGCGCTTTTCTGCATGGCCCTCAAATGGGGCTCGCCGATGCCGCCATCGTCCCCTTCATTCGCCAGTTTGCCGGCGTTGCGCCCGAGTGGTTTGCCCGGCAGCCCTGGCCCGCGCTGCAGGCCTGGCTGGAAGCCATCACCGGCTCCGCCCTGTTCACCAGCGTGATGCACCGGCGCTCGCCGTGGAACCGTTGAATGCTACTAAAAAAAGAGCTATATGCCTATATAACATAAGGGCTGTAAGCCTGTCGTATTTAGGGCGTGGATCAGCGAAAATCGTTTCCTGCGAGGACAGTTTTTGCGCTAAAGGTGATATTTAGCGAAATTCTTGCGGCTTTAAGGTCAGCCGTCTGTTGCGCTCGGAATCAAACGAGCGACCCAAAGGGCAAACCAAGCGTCATTGGCGAGTCCGCGCAGGGTGTGAAATCAAGGGTTACAGCCAGTTTTTATCCATAAACTGGCTCGGCGGCTGGCCCATGGCGGCTTTGAACATGGCGCTGAAGGCGCTGTCGCTGGCGTAGCCGCTGAGCGCTGCCACATGGTTCACCGGGGTGCCGCGCGCCAGCAAGGGCAGGGCGTGGGCCAGCACCGCCTGCTGGCGCCATTGCTGGAAGCTGGTGCCCAGCTCGGTGCGGAACAGCCGGGCCACGGTGCGTTCACTCGCGCCAATGTCCACCGCCCATTCGGCCAATGTCGCCCGCTCTGCCGGTGCGCGCAACACTGCTTCGCACAGGGCGCGCAGCCGCTTGTCGCCGCT
>JANMVO010000222.1:0-14465 GCA_031392805.1 Rhodoferax sp.
CACATCCGCGTGCTGGCCGACATTTAAGGGATATGGCCAAAGTAGTCACTGCAGCAGCGCCCATCAAGGACTTCGACATCTGGTTCGCGGCGCTGACAAAACCTGCGGCGCTGATTGAGCTGGTCACCCTTGCGGGCTGCCTGGCACTTGCTTGGGGTCTGGTCTGGCTGGTTCGTCGTGCCGCAGGCGCAATTGACAACAGGTCGATTCTGTTTGGCCGGCGCATAGTGGATGGCGTGCTGTTCCCCCTGGTGCTGCTTAGCCTGGCCTATGTTGCGCGTGGGTTGCTGGGTCAGTGGGTTTCCCTGGCGGTGTTTCAGATTGCCATACCCGTGCTGGTCTCGCTGGCGTTGATCCGCCTGGGCGTTAAAGTTTTGCAGGCCGCGTTCAAGGATTCGCCGGTGGTGCGTGTGCTTGAGCGCACGATTTCATGGGCGGCGTGGATTGCCATGGTGCTTTGGGTCAGCGGGCTGCTGCCGGTGCTATTGGAAGAGCTGGACCAGATCACCTGGAAAGCAGGCGGGGTCAAGCTGTCGGTGCGAAACATCATTGAAGGGGCTTTGACGGCCGGCATTGTGCTGATCGTGACCCTGTGGATCTCCTCCGCAATCGAGTCCCGCCTGCTCAGATCCGCCACCGGTGGCCAGTTGTCCCTGCGCAAGGCCTTGAGCAATGCGACACGGGCGCTGTTGATGTTCGTGGGCCTGCTACTGGCATTGTCCGCGGTGGGGATCGATTTCACGGCCCTGTCGGTGCTGGGCGGCGCGATTGGCGTGGGGATAGGGTTTGGCCTGCAAAAGCTGGCCTCGAACTACGTGAGCGGCTTCGTCATCCTGGCCGAGCGCAGTTTGCGTATCGGTGACAACGTCAAGGTGGATGGTTTTGAAGGGCGCATCACCGACATCAATGCGCGCTACACGGTGATCCGATCCATCACGGGGCGCGAGTCCATCGTGCCAAACGAGATGCTGATCACCAACCGGGTTGAAAATCTGTCGCTCGCCGACTCAAAGGTCTGGCAGTCCACGGTGGTTTCGGTCGGCTACGCCAGCGATGTTGATCTGGTGATGCGCCTGCTGCATCAGGCGGCAGCACGGCAGAGCCGCGTCCTGCGCGAGCCCGAGCCCTCGGTCGCCCTGTCTGCATTCGGTGCCGACGGGCTGGAGTTCACACTGAGCTACTGGCAGGCCGACCCGGAGAATGGCCAGCTCAACCTGCGCTCGCTGATCAACCTGGACATCCTGAAATCCCTGCGCCAGCACCACATCGATATTCCCTACCCGCAGCGGGTCGTGCATACCCTTGCGCCACCGGCTACTTCATCAACCAAGGCAGCCACAGACTGAGCCCGGCATACGCAATCAAAGGCCCCAGCACGAAAATCATCACCACCACAAACGTCCGGTTGCTTAATTTGCGCTCAGGGCCGGTTGTTGGTATAGTAAAAAGCACGACCGTTCTATTTTATCTCGCGAAGCGCCTGTAGCAGGGGCGTCATGTGCTTTACTGCTTGGGGCCCTAAAATCGACACTGCGACGCACATGGGCGTCAGACAAATACCCGATTCGAAACTCTGGAGTTGCATCAATGAAAGTACTGGTACCCGTAAAACGCGTGGTGGATTACAACGTGAAGGTTCGCGTCAAATCGGACAGTAGCGGCGTCGATATTGCCAACGTCAAGATGAGCATGAACCCGTTCGATGAGATCGCCATTGAAGAAGCCGTGCGCCTGCGCGAAAAAGGCGTGGTGACCGAAGTCATCGCCGTGTCGTGCGGTGTCACCCAGTGCGCGGAGACCCTGCGCACCGCCATGGCAATAGGTGCAGATCGCGCCATCCTGGTTGAAACCACCGCCGAGCTGCAACCGCTAACCGTGGCCAAGTTGCTCAAGGCGCTGGTGGACAAGGAACAGCCCGGACTCATCATTCTGGGCAAGCAGGCGATTGACGACGACTGCAACCAGACCGGCCAAATGCTTGCCGCCCTGTGCGATTTGCCGCAGGCTACTTTTGCCAGCAAAGTTGAAATCGTAGAACTGGACGGACAAAAGAGGGCCAGCGTGACGCGCGAAGTCGATGGCGGCTCGGAGACGCTGTCCATCAGCCTGCCAGCCGTCATCACCACCGACCTGCGCCTCAACGAGCCGCGCTATGTGACCTTGCCCAACATCATGAAGGCCAAGAAAAAGCAGCTTGATATCTTCAAGCCCGACGACCTGGGCGTGGATGTCACCCTGCACATCAAGACCCTCAAGGTCAGCGAACCGCCCAAGCGCAGTGCGGGCATCAGGGTGGCGGATGTAGCTGCATTGGTTGACAAATTGAAAAATGAAGCAAAAGTGATTTAGCGAGTCCTGGACGAGGGTCCGCACAAAGTGGGGATCGAACGGTTGACGCGTTAAATCGCGCGGCCTCCCCTAACCGTCCGCGCAGAAGTCGAGCTCAATTCAAATCAAAGTTTCAAGAGAACATCCAAGGAAATCATCATGACAGCCCTCGTTATCGCCGAACACAACAACGCGTCCATCAAGGGCGCAACCCTCAACACGGTCACCGCTGCGCTGCAGTGTGGTGGCGACGTCCACGTGCTGATTGCGGGCCACAACGCCGCCCCTGCGGCTGCGGCTGCGGCCCAAATCGTGGGCGTGAGCAAGGTTCTGCACGCGGAAGGCGCGGGCTTTGAGCACGGTCTGGCTGAAAATGTGGCCGCGCAGGTATTGGCCATTGCGTCCGGTTACAGCCACCTGCTGTTTCCCGCCACCGCATCCGGCAAAAACATCGCGCCGCGCGTTGCCGCCAAACTTGATGTGGGCCAGATCTCGGACGTGTCGAAAATTGAAAGTCCCGACACCTTTGAGCGCCCTATCTACGCAGGCAACGCCATCGCCACCGTGCAGAGCCTGGACGCCACCAAGGTGATCACCGTGCGCACAACGGGCTTTGATCCTGCCGCCGCGGCCGGAGGCTCGGCCGGCGTGGAAAGCGTCACTGCCGTTGGTGCCAGCGAAAAAGCAAAATTCATGGGCAGTGAAATCGCCAAAAACGACCGCCCCGAACTGACCGCCGCCAAGATCCTCGTCTCAGGCGGCCGGGCCTTGGGCTCCAGCGAAAAGTTCATGGCCATCATGACGCCGCTGGCAGACAAGCTGGGCGCGGCCATGGGTGCCAGCCGCGCTGCGGTGGATGCGGGTTATGCGCCCAACGACTGGCAAGTCGGCCAGACCGGCAAGATTGTTGCGCCCCAGCTCTACATCGCCTGCGGCATTAGCGGCGCCATCCAGCACCTGGCCGGCATGAAGGACAGCAAGGTGATCGTGGCGATCAACAAGGATGAAGAAGCACCGATTTTCTCAGTGGCGGATTACGGCCTTGTCGGCGACCTGTTTGTGGTTGTGCCGGAACTGGTCGCGGCGCTTTGATGACTGTGCGCAGCCCAGGTGACTGTGCTGCGTTTCAGTGATTGCGCTTCACGCCATGACAGTAACCTGTCAACAATGCGCAGTGAGGGCATTGAAGCGAAGCGAAGTCATCCTGTCATAAGTGCAGCACAAATCTCAAATAAATTGGAGACGAACATGACCTACAAAGCCCCCATCAAAGACATGCTGTTCAACATCCAGCATCTGGCCCGAATTGAGCAGATCGCGCAGATGCCCGGATTTGAAGACGCGGGCCTTGAGACTGCACGCGCGGTGCTTTCCGAGGCTGCCAGATTCAGCGAAGGCGTGTTGAGCCCCCTGAACTGGGAGGGCGACATAAACCCCTCCAGCTTTAAAGACGGTGTGGTCACCACCACCCCCGGTTTCAAGGACGCCTTCCGCCAGTTTGCCGAGGGCGGCTGGCAGGGCCTGCAACATCCGGTCGATTATGGGGGCCAGGGTCTGCCCAAGACCATTGGCGCTGCCTGCATTGAAATGGTGAACAGCGCCAGCATGAGTTTTGCGCTGTGCCCCCTGCTGAGTGATGGTGCCATTGAAGCGTTGCTCACGGCGGGCTCTGACGCGCTCAAGGCGACTTATCTGGAAAACCTGGTCAGCGGCAAATGGACCGGCACCATGAACCTGACCGAGCCGCAGGCGGGCAGTGACTTGGCCATGGTGCGCACCCGCGCCGAGCCCTTGCCCGACAGTACGGCCGAGGGCACTTTCAAGCTATTCGGCACCAAGATCTTCATCACCTATGGTGAACACGACATGGCCGAGAACATCGTGCACCTGGTGCTGGCGCGGGTGGTGGGCGCACCTGTGGGCGTGAAGGGCATCAGCCTGTTTGTCGTGCCCAAATTCATGGTGAACAAAGATGGCACTCTGGGCGCGCGCAACGACGTGCATTGCATCAGCATCGAGCACAAGCTGGGCATCAAGGCCAGCCCCACGGCGGTATTGCAATACGGTGACAAAGGTGGCGCGGTGGGCTACCTCGTCGGCCAGGAAAACCGGGGCCTGGAATACATGTTCATCATGATGAACGCGGCACGCTACGCCGTGGGCATACAGGGCATTGCGATTGCCGAGCGGGCGTACCAGAAGGCGGCGCAGTTCGCGCGCGACCGCGTGCAAAGCCGCCCGGTGGATGGCTCCATCAACGCCAGTGCGCCCATCATCCATCACCCGGATGTCAAACGCATGCTGATGACCATGCGCGCCTATACCGAAGGTTGCCGCGCCATGTCGTCGGTGGCCGCCGCCGCCTATGACGCAGCGCATCACCACCCCGATGCAGACGTGCGCAAACAAAATGCATCCTTCTACGAGTACCTGGTGCCGCTGGTCAAGGGCTACAGCACCGAGATGAGCCAGGAAGTCACTTCACTGGGCGTGCAGGTGCATGGCGGCATGGGTTTCATTGAGGAAACCGGCGCGGCGCAGTATTACCGCGATGCCAGGATTTTGACGATCTATGAGGGCACCACGGCCATCCAGGCCAACGATCTTGTCGGTCGCAAGACGGCGCGCGATGGTGGCCAGACCGCCAAAGCCATTGCGGCGCAAATTGAAGTGACCGAGGGTGAGCTGCGCAGCAGCGGCACTGCCGATGCGCTGGCAGTCGCCAAGCGCCTCAAAGCGGCGCGCGACGCCTTTGTGGACGTGGTGGACTTCGTCGCCAATGGCATGGCCAAGCCCCCGGCCGGGGCGACGAAAACCTCAGTCAACGCCGTGTTCGCGGGCAGCGTGCCCTACCTGATGCTGGCCGGCAACCTGATGGCGGGCTGGCAGTTGGCACGTGGCTTGCTGGCGGCGCAAGACGAGCTTAAGGCTGGTGTGGACAGCGGTTTCATGAAAGCCAAAATCATCACTGCCCGCTTCTATGCCGACCATCTTCTGTCCAAAGCCCCAGGCATTCGCGACAGCATTGTGGACGGCGCAGAGAGTGTGACAGCCTTGGCCCTCGACGCCTTCTAGTTTCCTTGACTGTGCGTCAATTGCTATTATAAAAATAGCTAACTATTCCCTATTGACAAGGGCTATAGCCAATTATTACCGTTTTTTATCCCTGAAACCACAGATTGACTGCCACGGAGACCTCATGTCCAAGCTGCCCGCGCCACTGAACAGCCTTCCCCTGCCCATCATTGGCTCGCCCCTGTTCATCATCAGCAACCCCCAGATGGTGATTGCCCAGTGCATTGCCGGTGTGGTGGGTGCCATGCCGGCACTCAATGCCCGCCCGGCCGAGCAACTGGAAGAGTGGCTGATTGAAATTACCGAAGCACTGGCCGCTTACAACAGGGCCCACCCGGACCAGCCTGCCGCTCCGTTTGCCATCAACCAGATCGTGCACAAGAGCAACGACCGCCTGGCGCACGACATGGCCCTGTGCGTGAAGTACAAGGTGCCGATTATCATCACCTCGCTGGGCGCGCGCGAAGACATCAACGCTGCGGCGCACTCGTATGGCGGCGTGGTCTTGCACGACATCATCAACAACAAACATGCCCACAAAGCGATTGAGAAGGGCGCAGACGGCCTGATTGCCGTCGCCGCAGGGGCAGGTGGCCATGCCGGATTGAAAAGCCCTTTTGCCTTGATCCAGGAAATCCGCCAGTGGTTTGACGGGCCGATTGCCCTGTCAGGCGCCATCTCCAGTGGCGGCGCGGTGCTGGCCGCGCAGGCGATGGGGGCAGACTTCGCCTACATTGGCTCCGCTTTCATTGCGACCGTTGAGGCGCGCGCCTCGGAGGCTTACAAGCAGTCCATTGTGGACAGCAACTCGGATGACATCGTCTACAGCAACCTGTTCACCGGCGTGCACGGCAACTACCTGGCGCCCAGCATTCGCAACGCCGGCATGGACCCGGACAACCTGCCCGAAGGCGACCTGAAGACCATGAATTTCGCCGGCGGGGAAGGCTCCAAATCCAAAGCCTGGAAAGACATTTGGGGCTGCGGCCAGGGCATTGGCAGCGTCAGCAAGGTCCAAGCCACCGCAGACTTTGTGGCCCAACTCAAACGCGAGTACAAAGTGGCCCGCCAACGGCTGGCCGAACGCGACTACGCATGACCGCAGACAACCCCGACTTCTTTACTCTCATTTTGGGAGCGGCGCGCGCTTCATTCCCTCTGACATTGGAAGAGGCGCGCGTTTTCTCCCCTCTCCCTCTGGGAGGGGGTTAGGGTGAGGGCGACCAGAAGACCAAGCTTTGGCTGAGCCAGTGACCTGGCTGACGCTGACGTTGGCCATGGTCAACGCCCTGCTTCTGATCTGGCTGATGCTGCGCAAGCCAGACGCTGGCGCCGCCAAAGACGCTGATCAAGCCCGTGCCGGCCTGCTGGCGTCATTGCACAGTGGCAACGAGCGCCTGGAGCGTGAACTGCGCCGCGAGATCAGCGAATCATCTCGCGGGGGACGCCAGGAGCTTGCACAGTCATTTGCCACGTTTCAGCAGACGCTGGTGGCCCAAAGCGCGCAAGCCACGCGCACCCAGAACGCACAGATCGACGCATTCGGCCAACAATTGGCATTGCTGCAAAAAACCCTGTCTGACACCCTCACCACGCAACTCCTGTCTCTCAGCGACGCCAACGCGCGGCGCATGCATGAGGTGCGGGAGACGCTGGAGAAACAGCTGGCCCAACTGCAGACGTCCAACGCAGCCAAGCTCGACGAGATGCGCACCACGGTGGATGAAAAGCTGCAAACCACCTTGCACGCGCGCCTCGGTGAAAGCTTCAAACAGGTGGCTGACCGGCTGGATCAGGTGCACAAAGGGCTGGGCGAAATGCAGACGCTGGCACAGGGCGTGGGCGATCTCAAGCATTTGCTGACCAATGTGAAAACCCGGGGCATATTTGGCGAGGCGCAGTTGGCCGCCCTGCTCGAACAGGTGTTTGTGCCCGACCAGTATGCAGCGCAAATTGCGACCCGCCCTGGCAGCAAAAACCTGGTCGATTTCGCCATCAAACTGCCTGGAAGATCGGACGATGGGCAGCCGCTGTGGCTGCCAATTGATGCGAAATTTCCCAATGAAGATTACGAGCGTTTGCTGGATGCCCAGGGCCGCGCGGACATCGCGGGAGCCGAGGCGGCAGGCAAGGCGCTGGAAGCGCGCATTCGCCTGGAAGCCAAATCCATCGTCGAGAAATATGTGGTCCCGCCTTACACCACCGATTTCGCCATTCTCTTTTTGCCCACCGAAGGCCTGTACGCCGAAGTGCTGCGCCGCCCGGGGTTGATCGAAGCCTTGCAACGCGATTACCGCATCACACTGGCCGGGCCCACCACGTTGCTGGCGATGCTGAGTTCGCTGCAAATGGGCTTTAGAACGCTGGCGCTGGAGAAGCGCTCCAGCGAAGTGTGGCAGGTGCTGGGTGCCGTTAAAACCGAGTTTGGCAAATTTGGCGCGGTGCTGGCCAAGGTCAAATCGCAGACGGAAGGCGTGCTCAACACGCTGGGACAGGCCGAGACGCGCAGCCGCGCCATGGGCCGGGTTTTGCGACAGGTCGATGCCTTGCCGGTTGCCCAGTCACAGCTCATTTTGCCGAGCGACAAAGAGGCTGAGGAAGGGTGAATTCCCCGGAGATTCGCGCGCCCGCGCAGCGCTTCGAGCTGGCGCGCCTGATTGCGGGCCAGATCTGCCTTCATGCCAGCATGGCGGGCATGCGCATGGCAGCACCGCTGCTGGCCTTGCGTGAGGGCTACAGCCCGTTGGCGGTGGGCGTGCTGCTGGCCCTGTTTGCCTTGACCCAGGTGTTTCTGTCGCTGCCCGCAGGCCGGTTTGTCGACCGTCATGGCCTGAAGCGCCCGCTCGGCTGGGCTGTGCTGGCGGCGGCTCTGGGCGCTGGCATTGCCGTGGCGCATCCGGTGTTCCCGGTGCTGTGCTTCAGCGCCATGTTGACCGGCGGTGCCACCGGTGCGGCGATCATTGCCTTGCAACGCCACGTGGGCCGAGCGGCAAGCAATACGACTGAGTTGAAAAAGCTGTTCAGCTGGCTGGCCATTGGCCCGGCGGTGTCAAACTTTGTCGGGCCGTTCACAGCCGGTCTGCTGATTGACCACGCGGGCGTCTGGCTGGGCGGTCAGGCGGCCGATCTGGACGGCTTTCGTGGCGCGTTCCTTCTCATGGCCTTGCTGCCTTTGTGCACATGGCTCTGGGTACGACACACCGTGGAGTTGCCGCTGGTGGTGGTCCACGCCGATGCCAAGCCAGGCAAAGCCTGGGACTTGCTGCGCGAGCCCATGATGCGCCGCCTGATGCTGGTGAACTGGCTGTTGTCGTCGTGCTGGGACGTGCACACCTTCGTGGTGCCCGTCATCGGCCATGCGCACGGTTTCAGCGCCTCGGTGATTGGGGCGATTCTGGGTGTGTTTGCCATTGCCGCCACGCTGGTGCGCCTGGTGATGTCGTGGTTTGCAACACGCATTGTCGAGCGGGTGGTGGTCACAATGGCCATGGCGGTGACGGCCGTGCTGTTTGCCGTCTACCCTTTCATGACCACGCCGATGGCCATGGGGACTTGCTCGGTCCTGCTCGGCCTGGCGCTGGGGTCGGTCCAACCGATGATCATGAGCATGCTGCACCAGATCACGCCTGAGGCGCGCCATGGCGAGGCGTTGGGCTTGCGGCTGATGGCGATCAATGGCTCCAGTGTCTTGATGCCGGTGCTGTTTGGCACGGCCGGTGCGGTCATTGGCGTGTCATCGGTGTTCTGGTTTGTGGGCCTGGCGGTCGGGCTGGGTACGCGCCCGGCCTGGAAATTAAGGCCTGCCGCCCACCGCACGCCAGCGCTTAAAACCGAAGTGATCTCAGCCGACGATATCAAAGGTGGTAGAACGAGCGAATAGCGTCCCAGGCGTCTTGCGGCTCGTCCACGTAGGTGACGAGTTTCAGGTCTTCGGGCGAGATCGCACCTTCTTCCACCAGCATGTCAAAGTTCACCAGGCGCTTCCAGTAGTCGGTGCCAAACAGCACGATGGGCACCGGCTTGGCCTTGCGGGTCTGCACCAGGGTGATGACTTCGAACAGTTCGTCGAGCGTGCCAAACCCGCCGGGGAAGGCCACCAGCGCCTTGGCCCGCATCATGAAGTGCATTTTGCGCATTGCGAAGTAGTGAAACTTGAAGCTCAAAGACGGTGTGACATAGGGGTTGGCGCTTTGCTCATGGGGCAGGGCAATGTTCAAGCCCACCGAGAGTGCGCCCATCTCGGCTGCCCCCCGGTTGGCTGCTTCCATGATGCCGGGGCCGCCACCGGTGCAGATAAACAGGCGTTGTTCACGCGGTTTTCGGGCGCTGTGGCCTGCGACCAGACGCGCAAACAGTCGGGCCTGGTCGTAATGCCGGGCGTTGCGAACATGCCTTTGCGCCAGCGCAATGGCCTCTTCGTCACCACTGGCCTGGGCCCGTTCCAGTGACGCGGCAGCAGTTTCTGGTGCCGGAAAACGGGCACTGCCAAACACCACCACCGTGCTCTCAATGCCTTGGGCCGATTGGTCAATGTCAGGCTTGAGCATTTCCAGCTGGATGCGGATGCCCCGGGTCTCGCGGCGCAGTAAAAATTCGGGGTCGGCAAAGGCCAGGCGGTAGGCATCAGCGTCCAGCGGGGTGCCCTTGTCGGCGTGGCTTTGCAGCTCAGCCCAGGCGTCGGCAAGGCGGCGGTCGGTCAGGTTTTGGGTGTTTTCCATGGGAACATTTTGCAACAACAAAAAAGGCTCGCGAAGGAGCCAATTTTGTTCACGGAGAATGGAATTGCCAATTCTGATTGCTTGACCGGAATCCCTGAATCAACTTATTCAAGTTATTTTTGCTTTATTTCCAAGTCAATCGATTGTCAATCGACTGGTGTGAATGAAGTGCCATTCCAATGCTATGTAAAGAATATCAAACTATGTAGGGTACATGCGGGATATAGCCCGAATTCAGGGCTATTTAGAAGGGTGTTCCATGCTTGGAACACCCAGCAGCTCTTCAGGCTGATAGTCAGTCACTGAACTGCAAAGCCGCCAGGCGCGCGTAGACGCCGCCACGCGCCACCAGCTCGGCATGCGTGCCTTGCTCCACAATTTTCGCGTGGTCCAGTACGATGATGCGCTCGGCCTTTTGCACTGTGGCCAGCCGGTGCGCAATTACCAGTGTGGTGCGCCCGCGCATGGCGGATTCCAGGGCGGCCTGCACCATGCGTTCACTTTCGGCATCCAGCGCGCTGGTCGCTTCATCCAATAGCAGCAGGGGCGGGTTTTTCAGCACCGCCCGGGCGATCGAAATGCGCTGTTTCTGCCCGCCACTCAAACGCACGCCTCGTTCACCCAAAAAGGTGTTGTAGCCTTCTGGCAGCGCATTGATAAAGCCATCGGCAAAAGCCGCCTGGGCCGCTGCGTGCACCTCGGCGTCCGAGGCACCGGGTTTGCCGTAGCGGATGTTTTCCAGGGCGCTGGTCGAGAAAATCACAGCATCCTGCGGCACGATGCCGATGCGCTGGCGCAAATCAAGCAGGGCGATGTTGCGCGTGGGCACACCGTCCAGGAAGATGGCGTTTTGCCCTGCATCGGGCGCAATCGTGCCCGCACCAGCATCCGGGTCATAAAACCGCAGCAACAGCTGAAACACCGTGCTCTTGCCCGCGCCACTGGGTCCGACCAGCGCCACAGTTTCACCCGGTTTCACGTCCAGCGTGAAGTCGCTCAGTGCTGCGGTCGCCGGGCGCGACGGGTAATGAAAATTCACCGACTCAAAACGCACGGCACTGCCAGTGACGGTGGGTGGCAGCTTCAAAGCCTGTGCAGGCGATTTAATCGGCGACTCGCCATGCAGCAACTCCATCAGCCGCTCGGTGGCACCAGCGGCTCGCAGCAAATCGCCATAGACCTCGCCTAGCACTGCAAAGGCACCCGCCAGAATGATCACATAGACCACGGTTTGCCCCAGGTGACCGGCTGTGATGCGCCCGGCCATCACGGCCTGCGTGCCCTGGTACAAGCCCCATAACAGCGCCGCCGACGTGGCGATGATGATGAAGGCCACCAAGACCGAACGTGCCTTGGTGCGCCGCACAGCGGTCTTGAAGGCGCTGTCGGTCGAGGCGTCAAACCGGGCTGACTCGCGGGCTTCTGCGGTGTAGCTTTGCACTACCGGAATGGCGTTGAGCACCTCGGCGGCGATGGCACTGGAGTCGGCCACCCGATCCTGGCTGGCGCGCGAGAGTTTGCGCACGCGCCGCCCAAACCACAGGCTGGGCAGCATCACCAGGAGGAGTATGCCCAACACCTGGGTCATCACATAGGGGTTGGTCCAGATGAGCATGGCCAGCGCGCCAATGCCCATCACGGTATTGCGCAGACCCATGCTGAGCGATGAGCCCACCACCGTTTGCACCAGCGTGGTGTCAACCGTCAGGCGCGACAGCACCTCGCCAGTCTGGGTCGATTCAAAAAACTCCGGGCTCTGGTGCAGCACGTGGCCATAGACGGCATTGCGCAAGTCTGCGGTGATGCGTTCGCCCAGCCAGCTCACCATGTAAAAGCGCCCGGCCGAGAACAGGCCCAGCGCTACCGCCACGCCAAACAGGGCCATAAAGTGATCGCGCAAGCCCATCAACTGCATGCCTTTGTCGCCCAGGTCAGCTTTTACCAGCCCGCCGTCAATCAGGCTGCGCAAGGCCAGCGGGAAAGCCAGCGTGGTCAGGGCAGCCAGTATGAGGAAGGTGATGGCCAACCCAATGCGGCCACGGTAAGGGCGCAAAAACGGCAGCAGACCACCGAGTGACTTGGGGTTGGTGGATTTTGGGCGCTCAGAAGACATGCCATAAGTGTAGCCTTAATCAATGCCATCACAAACAAAGCCTTGACATTAATTGCCTAAGCAATTAATATTCGCCGGATGAATAGAAAAACAACGCGTGACATGCCTTCAAGCGGCGCGCAAGACGCCCAAGACGCCCAAGACGTGCCAGACACGTCTGCGATACCTGGCGTCAAAGGGTTGGCGGGGTCAGGACGGCCGGTCGTTTTTTACAAGGCGCAGGGCTACCAGCCCCATGAGAGCGTCGGCTACATGATGCGTCGCATCGTGACCACCGTGGCGCTTGAGGTAGAGCATGAACTCGAAGCCAGCGACCTGACCAACGCCCAGTGGGTGCCGCTGCTCAAGCTGCACATGGGCCAGGCTTCAACGGTGGCAGAACTCGCCCGTGAGTGTGATCTTGATGCCGGTGCCATGACACGGCTGCTGGACCGCATTGAAGCCAAGGGCCTGTGCAGGCGCGTGCGCTCGGCGCAAGACCGCCGCGTGGTGAATCTTGAGTTGACCGAGGCCGGAATTGATGCGGCGAAAAAAATTCCAGCGGTTTTATGCCGTGTGCAAAACGCCCACCTCGCCGGTTTCACCAAGCCGGAATGGGTTCTGCTTAAAAGCTTTTTACGCCGCATTCTGGACAATGCGCACGTCATCCAGGCGGGCGGGAAAACGAATGCGGGATATGTCGATGAGAAATAAAACCGTTCACAATAATTCTGCACGCGCAGCTTCCCCGGTTCGCCTGCGCCGCACCGCAGCGTGCTCGCGGCAGCTGTTTCGCGGTGCTTTGGCGATGATGGTGCTGAGCCTCGCAGCCTGTGCCAACATGGCGGGTATTGAGCCCACGGCAGTGCTGCGTGACGCCCCGTCGCTGGGCCTGGCTTATTTAACCCAGGGTGATGCCACTCCAGGCGATGCAACCCCGGGTGCGACTGCCGCCGGTCAGGACAGCAACGCTGTTGTCCCCGAGTGGTGGCGCGAGTTTGGCGATCAGCAGCTCAATGGCCTGATCGCGCAGGCGAGTCAGGCCAGCCGTGGCAACCCCAGCCTGCAACTGGTGCAGGCCCGCTTGGCCCGCGCGCGCGCCGCAAGCGGAGTGGCAGATGCCGCGCTGCTGCCGCAACTCAACGGCGCGATAGACCTGACACACCAGCTTTTCACCCAGAATGGCGCAGTGCCGCCCCCGCTGGCCGGAACGCAGGGTGACAGCGGCACGCTGCAGCTCAGCGCGGGTTGGGAGCTGGACTTTTTCGGCAAATACCGCGCCGCGCTGGACGGTGCATTGGGCACGGTCAAAGCCGCCGAAGCCGATGTCCAGGCAGCGCGTATTTTGTTGGGCACCCATGTGGCGCGCGGCTATTTCCAGGTGCTGCGTCTGAATGACCAACTCGTGGTGGCACGCCGAACGCTGGCCCAGCGCGAAGAGACCCTGAGCCTGGTGCGCGACCGGGTCAACGCCGGGCTCGACAGCCGGCTGGAGCTTAAACAGAGCGAAGGAGCCCTGCCAGAGGCGCGCCAGCAGATCGAGGCGCTGCTGGAACAGCAAAAGCTGGCCTGGAACGCGCTGTCCGCTTTGACAGGACAGCCAAATGGGGCTGTAGCCCTCGTAAACACGCCATTGATAGCTATTAAACAAATAGTAAACCTGACAAGCATGCCAGCCAACCTTCTGGGCCGGCGTGCCGACATCATGGCCGCGCGCTGGCGCGTTGAAGCCGCCCGGCAGGACATTGGCAGCGCCAAAGCGCAGTTCTATCCCAACATCAACCTGATGGCGTTTGCGGGCTTTTCCAGCATTGGGCTGAATCGCCTGCTCGACGCTGGCAGCCTGCAGTGGGGCGTGGGCCCGGCGTTGCGCCTGCCGCTCTTTGATGGCGGCCGTCTGCGTGCCAATCTGGCCGGCAAGACGGCCGACTATGACGCCGCGGTTGAGAGCTACAACGCGGTGGTGATTGACGCCATCCATGACGTGGCGGACCAACTGGTGTCCGTGAAATCCGTTGCCCGCCAGCAGCTTGAGCAGCAAGCCGCGCAGCTTGCTTTAGAGTCCGCGTTCGAGATTTCATTGCAACGCTATAAGGCGGGGCTGGGCAATTACCTCAATGTGCTTGCGACCGAGACGCCTCTGCTCAACCAGCGCCGCCTGGCAGTGGATCTGACGGCGCGCGCGCTGGACGGCCAGGTGGCCTTGATTCGCGCCATCGGCGGCGGCTACCAGCCTGAGCATGGACCTGACC
>JANMVO010000454.1:0-3887 GCA_031392805.1 Rhodoferax sp.
CCGATAATTGACCATCCCGTTCAGATGCTGGTGCGTGCCTTACCTCGCCAGATCAGCTCTCAAGCATGAAAAACCAGTGAAATCACGCTCATGTCCAATTAGTACGGCTTAAGTATGCTATCTATTTAATCAGGGCGGGTAAATTCCCCGCCGCTTGCGGCGTTTCTCTGCAAGGCGAACGTAAGTGAGTCGTATGGTGTTGGCATCTGATACCCCGCCCCTTGGGGCGGGGTTCTTCATTACGGCAATCCCAGGACCTCGCCCACATAGACTTGCGAGTAGCCCGTAGCCATCACTCTGTTGACCACCCGAGAGCCTGTAAAACCTGCCGCACCGATGGTTTCTGTATGCGGCGTGGCTGTGCCGTCGGCTTGAGTTGTCTGCGCTTGCGGGAGAACGCTTCCGTTGCTCAGATAGTTGACCAATACCGATGCCCCAGCCGCTGACGTAGTGCAGCGCTACAAGAGTCTGGCTGATATTGAGCGCGGCTTTCGGGTGCTCAAATCCGACATCGAAATTGGCCCGGTGTACCACCGGCTGCCAAAACGCATTCGCGCCCACGCGTTGGTGTGTTTTATGGCGCTGATTGTGTACCGGGTGATGCGCATGCGGTTGAAGGCAGCCAAGAGGTCAGAGTCGCCCAGCATGCTGCTGGAGCAACTCAAGCGCATCCAGCAACAGACGGTGCGGACCGGCGATGGAAAAACACTCACCGGATTGACCGAGATGACACCGGCTCAGAAATCGCTGTTTGCCGCTTTGGACTTGACACCACCAACACCCTCAGACCTCGCCACGCCGGTTTTGTAGTCTGCGTTTTGAACCCTGTTTCTAATGAAATCAAGCACTTGCGCTCAGGAAGTGTCGAACTTGAGCGGCCTGCATAGCTTTGTCAAAGAAGCGCATGGCAGCGGCCTTGTCGCGCTTGGCGGTCAACAAGAAGTCAACCGTTTTGCCCTGCTTGACCACGGCACGGTAGAGATATTTCCAGACGCCTTTGACCTTGATATAGGTCTCGTCCATGCGCCAGCTCCCGCCCACCGGTCTCTTGTACTTACGAAATACCTTTTTAAGTAATGGCAGAAACCGGATCGCCCAGCGGTTGATTCAAGAATGGTCAACAAACACACCGCGCTCCTGCATCATTTCCTCAAGATGGCGGTAGCTCAATGGATACGCCGCGTACCAACGGATGCAAACCAGAATGACGTTGATTGGGAAGCGCATTCCTTTGGTAGCCAGCATCGCGTTTCAAGCCTTTTCAGTCAAAGCACTTAGCATAGACCAGCAGGCGGCTTGACCGCTAACGCGACAGAACCTTCAAATGTCAACTTTGTGCCTTCTGATGACACTGCTGTCTATGTCGGTAGATGAGGCTCTTGAATCATTGTTTCTATTTATGAGCCAATTTGTCTGATCACGTCGATGACACGTCCGTCGCGATACTCCACGACACCGACGATGCGAGTCCCCTCCTTGGGTGGTGGCCTCACGGTCGCACCGCCAGCGAGTGCAAGTGCGCGGTCGCGTAACTGCCCGATTGATACAACTTCAATACCCGCCGTCAGCAGCCGATTGTGCAGATCGGCGCGGCGCGGGTGGACGGCCACGCCGACCTCGGTGACAATCGCGTCGATGGTCTCGCCAGGCGTTGTAATACAGCCCACCCGCTCGACAAACTTTGGCCCGGCAGAGGTAGCGAGTCGCGTCGTCACGATCGCAAGCTTGTCGCCCGCGGCGGTATCTGCATGGCCGCCTGAGCCGCCAAGGATGACGCCGTTGCTGCCGGTGGTCACGTTGACGTTGAAATCCAGGTTCACTTCGGCCGCGCCCGGCAGCATGGCATCGAGCTGATGTGCCACTGCGCCGCGGTTGTGCGGATTAGCGTAAAGCGAGGCCGACATCGCCTGGTGCCGTCGGTCGCTCCGGTACGAGTGCACTGCCTTGAGGTCAAAAAATGGGACTTCAAACAGAGAACGGAACAACCCTTCTTCCAATAGGTCGACCAAATAGCCCGTGATGCCACCGGCACCGAAACTCCCCTGCACGCGGCGCTCGCGCATCAGTTGCTGCACGTACATCGAGGTTGCGATCGACACGCCGCCAGCGCCGGTCTGAAACGAGAAGCCCCCGACCAGCAGGCCAGAGGCAGCGATCACTTGTGCTGCGGTGGCCGCGATCTGAAGTCCCATGGTGTCGGTGGTCGGTCTCGTGCTGCCCGACGGGATGCCGGCGGGATCGCCAATCGAGTCCACCGTCACCACGAAGTCGACCCGGTCCTGAGAGATGTCGATCGGGCACAAAGGGTAGGGCACCAGATGGTCGGTCACTCCAACCACGCGATCAGCGTACTGCGCATCGACCATGGCATAACCGAGCGGCACACAGGCAGCGCGACCCTCGGCCCCCGTTAGATTGCCGCAGCGATCTGCCGCAGGCCTCCGATGAAAGCGTCGTCGATATGCAGTTCGCCTGACTCGATGGCTCGGGCGCGGCCGCCGTGCGTCTGCATGACAACCGGCGTTGACAAGACGCCCCGCGAAAGCGCCTCAGCCACCGGCCCGGATACATAGGCCGTGCTCAGGCGCGTCACGACACCTGATTTCATGTGCTCGACCAGCGGCGCGTGCACTGCAAAAAGCGAACTGGTTGCTATGCGCGGGTCGCGCAGACCGCGTGCCGCTGCCACAGCCAGCACCTGGTTGAGCACTTTGTCCCCGTTGCGTAAGTGGTGATGAAACGACAGCGTCGCACCGTCGCGAATGCCGCAAGCATCAAAGGCCCCAATGTCCTTTAATAATTTGTCACTGCCTATGAGGCCCGGGTGAATGTGCGTGCTCGCGCTCGTCACCATCGCCGGGGGTGGCTCTAAGCCGGTGAACGGGCGCACCGTGCCATATCCTTCAATGAAGGGCGGCAACTGAAGTGGTGATGAGGAGATAGACATGATGAACTTTCGTCGGTCACGTAGCGTTAGCTTGCGCAGAGGTGTAGCGTGCCCCCTTCGACTTTCAACTCAGTCGCCGCCAGGGCTTTATACGCACGTTCGTTTGTGTCGCATTGGCCATCGATAAACGCAATTTTGCAGGGACGAGTGCTAGTTTCTCAAGCGGGACGGATTTTTCCTACTAACGCATAAAACTGGTCGGCAAAAGAAAGCCCAATACGGCTTTCCAACAGTAGCTGACCTTTGCGAATCATGTCCATGAGTTCGATGCCGACCAGGGCATTCTTGGCTGATCGAAATGACTTGAAGTTGTGCATCGGCCGGGTGACCCGCTTGATGGCCCGATGGTCCTGCTCCACGATGTTGTTGAGATACTTCACTTGTCGAACGATGACCGGTGTGTCACCTCGGGCATTGATCTCATCCATGGCCGCTTTGTTGGCGCCGCTCTTGTCCATCGTGACCTTTTCGGGAACACCGTTGGCCTGCGAGTACTCTAAGCCTTACATCGACAACCAAACGCCGTGCGGCACTCGACGCTCACATTGCCAGGAACCAAGCTGGGAGCGGCTCCTGGCGGGATCACCTAAAACTTTTCCAACCACGGTCGGACTTCAATCTCCCACGTCCAGGCGCTGCGATGTTGGCGATGTAACTGCAAATAAGTTTCCGCAATCGCATCGGGATCGAGCCAGCGATCGGTTGCTTTGTCGGCATCGTCCGTTGCATAGCTAGACGAAATTCCGCCGTCAATCACAACGTGCGCGACGTGGATTCCCTTCGGCGCCAACTCGCGTGCCATGCTTTGCGCGAGTCCGCGCAAACTGAACTTGGTCATCGCAAACGGCGCGGATTCGGCGTAGCCTTTCACGCTCGCCGTTGCGCCGGTGAAAATAATCGTGCCCTTGCCGAGCGGCAACATGCGCTGCGCCGCTTGCTG
>JANMVO010000463.1:0-2183 GCA_031392805.1 Rhodoferax sp.
CGCATGATCTCGTCCATCGTGAAGACTTTGGGCGTCTTGACCATGCCGTTAATCATGAAACGGTGCTTCGAGGGATCGATATCCCACCATCCCTGGTGATGCCGCTCAAAATGCAGGCCACTGGGGGTCACGATACCGAACAGGGACTGAAGCGGCGCGAAGGACACCGAAGCCTGCGTCGTCTGGGTCAGGCCAGGGCTCTGACGGCGCTGCACATTCGTCTCGAATTTCGAGGGCTTGCCGTAACCGCCATCGGACGCCACGCTTTTGCCCAGCCCCTTGCTGTGTTCTGGCAAATTGAGAATGCTGTCGTCGCCGCCGCTGGCCGGGACAGGGTTCGCCTGGGCCATGACGGAGGGCACAGCCGCCCCTACCGCCACCGCCGCAAATGCGCTTCGGATAAAGCCGCGGCGTCCTTGCTTGGCCTCATCGACCACGGTCTTGATGTCCGCTCTGGACAGGAAATTTTCTGGGGCTTTTATTAAGCGCCCCGATGCTGATTCTTGATTCACACGATCTCCTGACTTGGTCATTTCAATTTTCTGTACGCAGGACGCACTGCGCTATAAAACGGGAAGCGCATTCCTCTTTTCACTGTTTAAGGCGACCTGCGCGCAAACGATCTTGCATGCCGATACCACTGACTCATTGGCGATACGGTAGTAAACCTGCGCGCCCTGCTTGCGGCGCGCCACCAGCCCGGCCCGATACATCATGGTCAGATGCTGCGACATGTTGGGTTGGCCTCCCTGCACACCAGCGAGCAGCTCGCCGACCGACTTCTCTCCAGAGCGAAGCTCAAGAATGATGCGCAAGCGCACCGGCGTGGAGAGAAGACCAAATAAATCAGCCGCACGCTCGACGATGTGGGTATTGATCTCCACCACAAATTCATCAGTCATACGGTAGGTAAACATATCAGCATGCACAAATATATTAAGTAAATCCAGAGTTCGCCAGAGGGTTTACGCTAAGCCGGAGGGGCCTTCTACCCAGCCTTCAAGACCAGCCGAACGAGGAGGACTGAAATACCCTCAGCCGATCCGTAGAATGACCTGTTCTTTAAACCAAGGTATTACTTAAAACGGTAGTGGTCCCGGTTAAGTACGGCAGCAATCGACGTCACCTCGTCCGGAAAAAGCGCCAAACCCAATTCGGTATTGCACTGCTCAACCATGCCCCGCAGCATTCCGGGCGTGTTGATTCGACCCGCAGGCCGGTAAATTGCGCTGCCATCGCCTCCGACCTTCTGCTGATGACAAGCCGCGCACTTATGCTCGGCAAGCAGCCGGGCGCCCAGAGCAAGGTCAGCGCCGGCATACAAAGCGGGTATCTCGGCCCTTGCAGATGCCAAGGCCAGCAGCAGCGCGCCGAAAGAAATAAATTTATTCATGGATGCGTCCAGGGGTCAAGGATGGAATGGAGCTTCATCGTAGTCCGCGCAACGGTGCCGCGCAAGACCGTCGCCAAGCTTCACCCCTGCCCCTTTGCCGCCATGGTTTTAATATCGCCAGCCGAACTGGATACCCAGCGCGCGCTGCGACATCCTGATGGTTTCAGTTCCACCGAAAGGCAGCGCGCTGGTGCCGGAGACAGCGCTGGAAGGCGCATGCATGTACGACATGCTGAGTTCTGTGTTGCCCGACAAGGCATAGGTGGCCCCAACGGTGTAATGCCTCGTCGTGACACCGGGCGCCAGAATATTGAACGTCACATCACGCGACTGGATCGGATTGCCGCCCGAGTTGAAGCCACCACGCAAGGCCAGTGTGGGGGTGGCTTGCCATTGAACGCCCACTTTCACCACATTGATGTCCGACCAGCCAAAACCCGGCCCGTTGGCGGCGCCCAATGGCGCAGTGCCTTGCGCCGAGGAGTTGCTGATCGACTGGACGCCGGAGTACCCGATCCGCTGGTAGTCCACGGCCAGGATGACGTCGGGCGTGGCCTGAAAACTGGCACCCAGGGTGTAGTTCGCCGGGATATCAAAGTTGCCCTGCCCCGCGAACAAACCCGCGTACTTGGAGAACTTCGACATACCGATCTTCGGCGAATAGGAAGCGCCCACGCTGAAGCGGTCAGTGATTTTTCCCAGGTAACCCAGACGTACGCCTAGTCCGTTGCTGGTGTCGGTTCCGTTGTTGGTCAAACTGGAAGGCGCGGAGGAGCCCGGCGCGAAAGCC
>JANMVO010000233.1:0-1537 GCA_031392805.1 Rhodoferax sp.
CCGGCCACGCGGCCCCACAGGTCGAGTTCCCAAGTGGCGTTGGCGGCTGTGGAATAGGACCCGGTGCTTGATGCGCTGCCAGGGACCGCCCCGCGTGAACCGGCTGCGCTGGCACCGACTGTGGGCACCAGCCCGGCGCGGCTGCTGCCCAGGGCGGCGCGTGCCACCTGCACCTGTGCGGCGGCTGATTTCAGGTTTTCATTGCCGACTGCGACTTGTTTTTGCAGGTCGTTCAGGACCGAGTCGTTGAACAGCAGCCACCAGTCGTCGGGGACTTCTGAGGTATTCGGGCGGGCAGCTTTCCACAGGCCTGATTCCTTGAAGGCGGCAGGCAGCGCCATGAAGGGCTTTTGGTAGGGCGGGGGCGTGGCGCAGGCGGTGACCAGCAGGGTGATGGCGAGCAGGGTGATGGCGAGCTGGGTTGAGGGGCGGAGGTTGATTTTTTTCATGCTTTTATTGCGCGGACTGGCCCTCACCCCAGCCCTCTCCCGCAAGCGGGCGAGGGGACAAGTGCAGGGATGGTTTGCGGGTGAACCAGCGCGCCACGCGTGCCCGCATCCGGTCCATCACCACAAACACGACTGGCGTGGTGTACAGCGTGAGCAGTTGCGACAGGATCAGGCCGCCCACCACGGCAATGCCCAGCGGCTGGCGCAGCTCGGCGCCGTCGCCCGTGCCAATGGCCAAGGGGATGGCACCAAAGATGGCGGCCACACTCGTCATCAGGATCGGGCGAAAACGCAGTTGACAGGCTTTGTAGATGGCCTGTGAGGCGGTCATGTGCCCGATGCGTTGCCGCGAGATGGCAAAGTCAATCATCATGATGGCGTTTTTCTTGACGATGCCTATCAGCAAGGCCACGCCGATGAAGGCGATGATGCTCAGTTCGGTATTGAACATCATCAGCGCCAGCAATGCGCCCACGCCGGCCGAGGGCAGGGTGCTCAATATCGTGATGGGGTGGATCAGGCTTTCGTACAAAATCCCCAGCACCAGGTAGATGGTGATGAGTGCTGCCAGGATCAGCAGGGGCTGTGAGTCCAAAGACTGCGCAAACGCGCGAGCCGTGCCCTGGAACGTGCCGCGCACCGAGACCGGCACGCCCAGCCCGGCCACGGCGTTCTGCACGGCAGCCGTGGCCTCTGACAACGACACCCCCACCGGCAGGTTGAAGCTGATGGTGGACGCCGGCGTGCCGCTCTGGTGGTTGACCGAAAGCGGCGTGTTGGTCAATTCCAGCCGGGCAAACGCGCTCAAGGGAATGCGCGCGCCGGTGTTGGAGATGAAGAACAGGTTGCGCAGCGACTCGGGGTTTTGCAAATACTCGGGGCTAAGTTCCATCACCACGCGGTACTGGTTCAGCGGGTTGTAGATCACGCCCACCTGGCGCTGGCCAAAGGCGTTGTTGAGCGTGGTGTCGATGGTGCGCACCGACAGGCCCATGCGCGTGGCGGCGTCGCGGTCAATGACCAACGAGGTTTGCAGGCCGCGGTCTTGCTGGTCGGTGTTGACGTCAACGATTTCGCTCAAACCCATC
>JANMVO010000516.1:0-2875 GCA_031392805.1 Rhodoferax sp.
AGGCAAAACGCCCAGCAAGCAGCGCATACACATCATCCCGCGTGCTCACGGCCAAAATGGTGACCAACCTCGCTTTGTCATCAACGTGATACGCCAGCCGATATTGCGGCGTGGTGATTTTGATCTTGTAGGTGTCAGGCACGCCATGCAGCGCGTCTTTGGCCACGCGCGGCTGGATCAGCCTTTCTTTTTGCAGCTTCTGCTTGAAGCGCCGCTTGACGGCTTCATCCAGCTTGCCCCATTCGCGTTCAACATCGGGGTGGATTGCAAGCGCATAGGCCGCAAGCTTATTGCCCGCAAGCTCAGAGCTCATCCATTGAAATCTTGCGCGCGGTCTTGAGGGTTGCCAGGCGCGATTGCGCCTTGGCGCTCACTGCCCGGTCCGCGAGCTGATCCAGGATGCGCGCCATCAACTGGTTCGACAAAATGTAGCCCGCCGGCCGGTTGTGATTGAGAACCACAACCGCCTGGTCACCCGCCTGCGCGAACGCACGAGCCGGGGCTTCGCGCAAATCCGAGATGCCGATACTGCGGGTTGAAATAAAAGCGTCCATGGTTTCAATCCTACGTTATTTCGTCGAAATAGATCTGAAATAAAAGCAATGCCAGCGTAGGCCATACGAGCGAGTCATGTGCCGTTGCATGTCGCGAATCTCCCGTGATAAAATGCTACATGTAACGATACAAGAGAAAATTTCTCCATGCCCACCCCGGTTGCTGTACGTGTTCAAAAGCGGCGTGATGCGCTTCGCTCCGCTGGCCTTCGCCCGGTTCAAATCTGGGTGCCGGATACTCGGCGGCCTGACTTTGCGGCGCAGTGCAAACGCCAGTCAAAACTGGCCTCAGAGGCGGACAATGCAGACGCGGAAATGCTGGATTTCATGGAAATTGTTTTGTCTGATGTGGACGGCTGGGCTGCATGATTCGGGGCGACTTTGTGACCATCGCCATGCAAGGCGATTTTGGCAAGCCAAGACCGGCATTGGTGATCCAGTCTGACCCATTCAATGAACACGCAACGGTGACGGTTTTGCTGGTGTCCAGCGCCTTGGTGGATGCGCCGCTGCTTCGGGTGACCGTTCAACCCACGCCAGTCAACGGATTGCAAAAACCATCCCAGGTGATGGTCGACAAGGCGATGACCGTGAAGCGCGACAAGCTGGGCGAGGCGTTTGGTTCGGCCAGTGACGCCGTGATGCTTGAGATTGGGCGCTGCCTGGCGGTGTTTCTGGGCATTGCGCGGTAACTTCAAGTCTGGTCCTGCGTGAGCCCAAGCCGAAGCCTGCCTGTGCGTTCGTTGTGCAGCCCAATTCGTTGCTACGGTGCATTTGAATAAATGTCTGTCCTATAGCCCAAGTCCTGTATACAAATCAAGCTATCATAATCATATCTTACCATTTTTACTGCTGAGCGATGGGCAGTGCAGAGGGAAAGCGGGCGTGAAGGTCACGATTGGCCTGCGTACCCCGTTCAAGCAATCGCCACAACATCATCGCTCTAAGAACCTTCAATGCCGCATCAAGCCTCAGCGAAGGCAGTATGCGAAGGGCTTCATTCGAGACGTTGCCACAGGTGAGCCCAATCAGCTTTGGAGGCGCTCCCAGTCGGCCGACAAATTCAACAACCTACGCCGCGAGTCGGATCATTTCAGTTCGTTGCGCGGCGTAGTGCAGGCACGCACGGATGTCTGCTGATTCAAGATCAGGAAAATCCAGGAGTATTTGGGGTTCTGACACGCCGGCTGCCAGCATCTCCAAAATATCGCTCACCCGGATGCGCATGCCGCGAATGCACGCCCGCCCGCCGCATTGCAGCGCATTGAACGTGATTCGATCCGTGAGGACTCTGCTGGCGATGGTCATGAAGTTGATGATACGCCGATCAATACAGCAAGTGAAAGCTGGTCAATCGCCTCGGGCAAACATCCACGTACCACCGCAACACCCTCGGCCCCAGCGCCGCCCCAATCGCCGCGCACAGCAGCAGGCCTGCGCCGCACCAGGCAAACATAAAGGGTGCAGCCCTCTCCTGGCAGTGCAGTGCATAGACCGCCGTTCGCACAACCCCGCCAGCACCAGGCACGCCGGGGCCAGGCCTTTCACAGCCCATCACCCGCTGAACACGGGCACGCAGTAAAGCACCGCAGCCGGGGGACTTTTCATCGCCGTTTGTGCCCCTGATACGCCAGCTCGCCGTGCGGCGCGTATTCCAGCGTAGGCGGGGTCTGCCCCATATCCAGGACGAATGCGGTGTCGCCCTGCGCGTTGATGATCTTGTCGCCCGCCCGCGTGAGCGTGACATCGACCGTGCCCAGTCTGCGGTAGTCCGAGGTCACGCGCACGCTCCAGCGGTCAATCCTGGTGACCGTCAGCGCAATATCGCTGCGCGAGCTGCCTTTGGAGTCCGAGATCACGTCGCCGTCATACGTGCCTGCGGCGAGGTCGGCAAGCCCGGCAACAGCGTTGCTTGCTGCCTTGCCTTCTGACGGGCTGCCTGGCAGCGAACGCCCGCTCTGGGTAGCTGGCGCGGGCTGCATCGTTCGCCATGGTGCCATCCCGTAAACACCCAGCCCCGCCGCCACTGAAAAGGCGGCAATCGCTGCCCATCCCCAACGCGGGCCCCGGTGCAACTTCTCATCAGGATGCGCAGGTGTTGCTTGTTGCAACGCACCGCTCCCGATCACCCCGCGCTCTGCCGCAACTGCCGCCTCGTTCTTGACCCACTCGGACGCAATCGCATGCCTGGACCACAGCACCACCACGCTCCTGGCGGTTTCCAGCGCATGCTCAATGGCCTGGTCAAACGCCTGGCCGGTGATGATCTTGCGATCCCACCAGACCGACCAGCCCAGCGCAGCCAGCGCGCCCGCCAGCAT
>JANMVO010000520.1:0-3070 GCA_031392805.1 Rhodoferax sp.
AGCGGTAGGTGCCGACCTGACGGATGCCCTCGCGGGCACGGTGTCGATCACTTTCAACTATTGGGCAGTTCTGGAGCCCTTGGTGAAGTCGGGAAAGCTGCGTGCCCTCGCCGTGGCTGCGCCTACGCGCCTTCCCGCCGCACCGGATTTGCCCACGTTCGCCGAAGCAGGCATCGCGGGCGTCGAGCTTTTCGCGTGGAACGGCCTTTTCGTGCCTGCCAGCACGCCACCTGACATTATTGATCGCCTGCAAAAGGGTTTCGCGCAGATCCTCCAGGCGCCGGCGTTTCGGGATGAACTCATCAGGTCGGGCTCACTCGTGGGTGGCAACAGCCCCGAAGAATTTGCCGCGTTCTGGCGTGCTGACCGCGCGCGCACGGGCAAGTCGCTCGCCGATGCGGGGATTGCGCCGGAGTAGCCCAACGCTCAGATGTTCGCATCTTGCCACCCATAACGTCCCTCGCTGCGCAGGCATCTGCCAGGCAAACGGGCAGCCAGGAATTGACTGCTTAAAACCATAGCGTTCCGTGCGCCTGCGGGAACGTCGTGAATACATCACCGCAGGCCGCTCAAGGAGAACATGATGAATCGAAGAAATGTAATCTTGATGGCTGCTGCACTCGTCCTTGGCACCGCCGCTTTCGCGGCGGCGAGCCACTGCCAGCCTGGGCCTACCCGTGGGCACCTGATGTCAAGCGGCCTGTGGACGATGGCGTTGCGCGCCGCGTGCCGGGCAGCACCGCTACCTATTCCGTCACACAAATCAACGACTTGTTTGCCGCCGTGGTTTGGCATCCGGCTGATCATCCCGCGCTGCCGGGTGTGGTTGCGCAGGGGCGCAAACCTGATCTGCAGGCCTGCGGTTCGTGCCACCGTGCCGACGGCGCGGGAGGCCCGGAGAATGCGAGTCTTGCAGGCTTGCCCGCCACCTACATCGCTCAGCAACTGCTGGACTTTAAAAGTGGCGCACGCAAATTTTCAGGGCCGCAGCGTGACCCCAGCCTGTTTATGGTTGCCATAGCAAAAGCGATGACCGATGAAGATATTCGCGTGGCTGCCGACTATTTTGCGAGCCTCAAGCTCAAGCCTGCCTATACCGTGATCGAGGCCGCAATGGTGCCCAAAACCTATGTGAACCGCAACTTCGCTACGCGAGCACCTGGGAACGAAACCGAAGCGATGGGCCACCGTGTCGTCGAGATACCCGTGGATGAGGACCAGTTTGAGCACCGCGACCCCCGCTCAAAATTCATCGCGTATGTGCCGCCGGGCAGCATCGCCAAAGGCGAGACCCTGGTCAAAACAGGCGG
The DNA here is from genome assembly GCA_031392805.1 of Rhodoferax sp. Classification (GTDB taxonomy): domain Bacteria; phylum Pseudomonadota; class Gammaproteobacteria; order Burkholderiales; family Burkholderiaceae_C; genus JANYCG01. The sequence goes on from JANMVO010000520.1 coordinate 1,311, forward strand.
CACGGGCACGACGGTGGCCTGCGCAACCTGTCACGGCGCTGATCTCAAAGGCGTTGGACCCATTCCCGGCATTGCAGGCCGCTCGCCCAGCTACGTCGTGCGCCAGCTTTACGACATTCAGCAAGGCAGCCGCGTTGGTGCGATGAGTGTGCTGATGAAACCCATCGTCGAAAAATTGACGAGCGAAAACATGAATGCGATTGCGGCTTACCTGGCTACCCAGCAGCCGTGATCCGCTGAGGTGAGATCAGCGCAGCTCGGCCGCCCTGGCCGGTGCTTCCAGCCCGGCGGCAATGCGGGTGGCCAGGGTGAAGCGCTGGCGGTCTTCGGGCTTGCGCAGCGGCGCATCCTGGGTCAACGCGCGGTTCGCATAGGGGGCGCTGATCGCGTGCATGGTTTCAAACGCCGCTTTGGCCCGCTCAATTTGCCCCGCACCCACGGCGACCAGGACGAGGCTCATGTGCGACATGACCGACTGCGGGGCCTCCTGAACGGAGATGGTGGCGAACTCGAGACCCGCCTCAAAGTCCTGCAGGAAGAAGCTGGCCGATGCCCGGCAGGCATTGAAGTGGAATCGATTGGGGTCACGCGGGCTTAAGCGCTCGGCAGCAGCGACGTGGCCCAGCGCTTCTTGATGTTCGCCAGACCACACCTCGGTCGCGGCCAGGTTCGACAGGGTGATGCAGTCATTCGGATTCAGCGCCAAGCCCTTGCGCGCATAAGCCAGGCCCTCGTCGTAAAAGCCCGCCACGGCCATTAGAAAACCGGCCCAACCGTAGGCCCGGCTGTCTGCAGGGTCGAGTTCCATGGCCTTGCCCGCAGAGTTGATGCCTTCTTTCCATTCTGCCGTCAAATCGCCCTCGGCAAACTGGGGTACGCCCACATTTTCTGTCTGTATTTCGGCAATGACCAAATGCGCCAGCAGGTTGTTGCCGTCCAAGGCCAATGCCTGACGGGCCTCGCACAGCGCCTGGTTCCAAAGGGCGCGATCGTTTCGGCGATGCGCCTCCACGTTATTGGCGTTGGCGCGCATCGCCATGTCATGCGCGCGAAGGTTGCCAGGGCGCAGACGGCGCGCGATGCCCAGCTCGGCCACATGAACCTGGGTGGCAATGGCCGCGACGATGCTCTGCGCCAGATCTTCCTGCAGGTCAAAAATATCCTCGGTCACGCGGTCGTATTTGTCGGCCCAGATATGGTTTCCGCTAAGGGCATCGATCAACTGGGCATTCACCCGCACACGCGCGCCGGCGCGCCGGGCGCTGCCTTCAAGCACGTAGCGCACGCCAAGTTCCCGGCCAACCTGGCGCACATCGACCGCACGGCCCTTGTAGGTGAATGCCGAGTTGCGTGCAATTACAAACAGGCTGCGAAAGCGCGACAGTTCGGTGGTGATGTCTTCAGTCAGGCCGTCGGCAAAATACTCCTGCTCGAGGTTCCCGCTTAAATTGACAAACGGCAGCACGGCAATGGAGGGTTTATCGGGCAGGGGCAGGCTGTCACCCAGCGCGGTAGCTGGTTTGCGGCGCTCCGCCATCGGCGAAACGGGGTCTGATGAAACAGCGTTTGCTGCTTTTCGCAGGGCTGAAAGTGCGTGTTGGCCAAGTTGCTGGATTTCAAGCGCAGGTTGGGAGAACTGATAACCCCGCCCGGCCACGGTGGTGATGGCATCGGCCCCGAAGAGCTTGCGCAGCGCCGAGACTTGCACGCTGAGGTTGTTCTCTTCCACCACCAGGCCGGGCCACACCAGCGCCATCAAC
>JANMVO010000243.1:0-14775 GCA_031392805.1 Rhodoferax sp.
CATTGCCAGTGGCGTTGAAATTTTCTCCACGCGCTTTCTGGAAATGTATGGCTTTGAAGAGAGCGAGATAACCAACCGGGTCGAAGAATTTGATGCCCGCACCCATCCCGATGACCGGGAGCAGCTTCAAAAGGATCGCCAGGCGCATCTTGCGGGTCTTACGCCTACCTACATCAACGAGCACCGCATTCAATGCAAGGACGGCAGCTGGAAGTGGATACTGAGCCGCGGCATGGTGATCAGCCGCGACGCGCAGGGCAAGCCGTTGCGCATGATCGGAACCCATACCGACATCACCAGCCGAAAGCACTCGGAAGCCCTGGTCTGGCAACAGGCTAATTTTGACGCATTGACGGGCCTGCCGAATCGCCGGATGCTGCGTGACCGGCTCGAGCAGGACATCAAGAAAAGCCGGCGCGAGAGTTTGCAGCTTGCCATTCTTTTCATCGACCTGGACCATTTCAAGGAAGTCAACGACACGCTGGGCCACAACAAAGGTGACTTGCTGCTGATTGAAGCGGCACGCCGTATTCGCGCGTGTGTGCGCGAGTCAGACACGGTGGCGCGCATGGGCGGCGATGAATTCACGGTGGTCCTGCCTGAACTGCTGGATGCGGGCAGCCTGGAGCGCATCATCCAGGGCATCTTGAGCGCGATGACCGCCGTGTTCCAGCTCGGCAATGAGCAGGTCTTTGTCTCTGCCAGTATTGGCATCACGATGTACCCCGAGGATGCCATTGAGGTCGAGAGCCTGTTCAAAAACGCCGACCAGGCGCTCTATGTCGCCAAAGCTGCCGGGCGCAATCGCTTCAGCTTCTTCACCCCCGAGCTGCAGCACGCGGCGCAAACCCGTGTGCGCTTGACCAGCGACCTGCGCACCGGGCTGGCACAAGCCCAGTTCCTGCTGGTCTACCAGCCCATTGTTGAGTTGCGCACCGGCGCGATTTACAAGGCAGAGGCACTGATACGCTGGCTGCATCCCACGCGCGGGCTGATCAGCCCGGCCGTATTCATTCCGATTGCCGAGACCAGTGGCCTCATCACCGAGATTGGAAATTGGGTGTTCCTGAATGTGGCAAGCCAGGCGAAAGACTGGCGCAAATCGTTGCACCCCAATTTCCAGATCAGCATCAACAAATCGCCGGTGCAATTTCACCGTGATGGCACCACCTGCAGGCAGTGGCTGGATCACTTGCAGGCGCTCGGGCTGCCGGGGGCCGGGATTGCGGTGGAAATCACCGAAGGCTTGTTGCTGGACGCCAATTTGGGCGTAAGCCCCCAACTGCGTGAGTTGCACGACGCCGGCATCCAGGTGTCACTGGACGACTTTGGCACCGGTTACTCATCTCTGTCGTATCTGCAGAAGTTTGAAATTGACTACATCAAGATTGACCAGTCATTCGTGCGCCATCTGATCCCTGGCTCGACCAACCTGGCATTGTGCAAAGCCATCATCGTGATGGCGCATGAACTGGGCATGAAGGTCATTGCAGAAGGCATTGAGACGCCCGGGCAACGTGATTTGCTGGCAGCCGCAGGCTGCGACTTTGGCCAGGGCTACCTGTTTGCCCGGCCCATGCCTGCCAAAGACTTTGAGGCTTTTATGGCGCAACGGACGCACGGCGTGCTATAGGCTTTGTGCTTTAGGCGCTGGACTTTGGGCGCTGGACTTTGCGCATCAAGCGCCAAGAATCCACAATGAATAAATCCGTGCTTCCCCAAGTCCGACAGGCTGCTAGCCCGACAGTTTTGACCAATCGGAAAGAACCCCGCGTTGCGAGGCTCTTTCCATTTCCTGTTGTGACTGCCTGGCCCGGTGCACACACATCGCGGTGAGCCGCATCTTCTCAAGCAATTGCTCTTTGAGTCTCGCGCGGTTTTGCTGCGCGCTCTCGCTAGCCACGCCAGGGGTCTGCAGGGCCTGGGCAGCTTCAATCATTTCGATCATCAAATAGTCCAGCTCTGGCAACAGCATCTGGTCCAGATTGGCGGCCAGCAGTGCCTCTGCATTTGATTCTTCTGACTTGACCATGGTGAAACCTTTTTCAACGGGTTAGTGGCACAGTCCGTGCTCGGACAACAACATTATCCACAAACTGAAATCCGGCCGGATGCAGATACTGGAAGAAGTTTTCCAATGAGCCATGATGGCCGTGTGATCGAAGAGAAAGTGCTGTCCCCTGACGGATACCGGCTGAAAAAAAAGTTTTGACCTGCGCCGCCGGGACGGTAGCTGGCAGCGCCAGAGCCGCGAGACCTGGTGGATTGACCCAATCACCAAGCCGGATCCAGGACGCCAGTTCAAGCCGGCTTGACGCTGCCAATGTCCACGCTCATTGAAACGCCACTTCTGCAAAACTGCGCAGTTTGCGGCTGTGCAACTGGTCGATGCCCTGCGCCCTGAGCAACTCAATGGCCCGAATGCCAATGCGCAGGTGCTGGTCGACCCGCTCGCGATAGAAATGATTCGCCATACCGGGCAGCTTGATTTCACCGTGCAGCGGTTTGTCGCTCACGCACAAGAGCGTGCCGTAGGGCACCCTGAATCGAAAACCGTTGGCGGCGATGGTTGCGCTTTCCATGTCCAGCGCCACCGCACGGCTCTGGCTGAAACGCCGTTGCGGACCGTTGTCGGGCAGCAGTTCCCAGTTGCGGTTGTCAGTGCTGGCCACCGTGCCCGTGCGCATGATGCGCTTGAGTTCAGGCCCGCTCATTTGCGTGACATCTGACACCGCCGCCTCCAGCGCCACCTGAATTTCGGCCAACGCCGGTATTGGCACCCACAGCGGCAGCTCTTCATCCAGCACATGGTCTTCACGCACATAGCCGTGCGCCAGCACATAGTCGCCCAGCTGCTGGGTGTTGCGCAGGCCGGCGCAATGGCCGAGCATGATCCACGCATGCGGGCGCAGCACGGCTATGTGGTCGGTGATGGTTTTTGCATTGGCCGGGCCGACGCCAATGTTCACCATCGTGATGCCGCTGCGGTCGGCGCGCACCAGGTGGTAGGCGGGCATTTGCGGCAGGCGCGGGGGCGCCTTGCCCCCACGGTCGTCCACTGCGTGTGCTCCCTGCCCCCCGAGGGGGCCGCATTCCGCCTTGGAGCGGTCCGGCGGCGGGACATTGCCCCCATGGTCGTCCACTGCGTGTGCTCCCTGCCCCCCGAGGGGGCCGCATTCCGCCTTGGAGCGGTCCGGCGGCGGAACATTGCCCAGTTCCCCGCCTGGGTGCGCCTGCAAATCTTTGCGACGTGTCAGCACATTGCCTGGCTCGATAAAGGACGCATATTCCCCTTTGGGGTCGCTCATGGCCTCATGCCCCAGGCGCACAAACTCGTCAATATAAAACTGGTAGTTGGTGAACAGCACAAAATTCTGAAAATGCTCGGGTGCCGTGCCGGTGTAATGGCGCAGGCGTTGCAGCGAATAGTCCACGCGCGGCGCGGTGAACAGCGAGAGTGGCTGCGCCTCGCCGGGGCGGGGTTGGTAAGTGCCATTGGCAATGCCATCGTCCATGGCCGCCAAGTCGGGCAGATCAAACACGTCACGCATCAGCTGGCGGCGCTCAGGCGACAGGTTGCCTTCAATATGGTCATGCTCGGCAAACGAGAAATGCACCGGGATTGGCTGCGCGCTGGTGCCTATTTCCAGCGCCACCTGGTGGTTTTCGAGCAGCAGCTTGAACTGCTCCAGATAGTATTCTGCGTATAAATCCGGGCGCGTCAGCGTGGTCTCGAAGCGACCTGGCCCAGCCACAAAACCAAAGCTCAGACGGGCACTGTCAGCTGAACTCTGGCGCGACACGGTATCGGTCTGCACCCGCACAAACGGGTAAAACGCACGCACATGGCTGGGCAGGGTTTCACCCGCCACAAAACGCTGCATCGCATCGCGCAGATGGGCCAGGCTGGCAGCGTAGATCTCGCGGGCCTTGGCCAGCGCGGCAACGGGGTCGGTAAAACGGGACGGGGCAATGTAGGCGGGAAGGTAGGGCATGGGGCTATTGTCTATCGGCTGGTACGCCGGGCAGCGTGAGCCCTGTGCCTTTGCGCCACCCAGTGATGGCGCGCCTCGGCTGGACTTGCAAGCGCGGCCAGTTTGCCTGGTGTGGGTTTGTGGCAGATGTGCTCAAGGCGCTGGCGCAGTTCTTACCCTAGCCCTCACCCTCACCTTAACCCTCTCCCATGGGGAGAGGGGACAAGACAGCATTTGCAACCGGTTCCCGCATCGTCACAAATTCCTCTGCTGCCGTGGGATGGATGCCGATGGTGGCATCAAAAATCGCCTTGGTCGCACCGGCTTTCATGGCCACGGCAAAGCCCTGCACAATCTCGCCCGCGTCCGGCCCCACCATGTGCAGGCCGACGACGCGGTCGGTGGCGTCTTCAACGACCAGCTTCATCAGCGTGCGCTCTGGGCTGCCGCTTAACGTGTGCTTCAAGGCTTTGAACTCGCTGCGGTAAATCGTGACCTTGTCAAACTTTTTGCGCGCGTCAGACTCCGAGTAGCCGACCGTGCCGATGTGGGGGTGCGTGAACACGGCCGTGGGGATGAACTGGTAGCTCATGCCGCGTTTGGCCTTGCCCGCCTGCGGTCCGAACAGATGGTCTACCAGCACCATCGCTTCGCCCAGCGCCACGGGGGTCAGTTGAATGCGCGCCGTGACGTCGCCTAAAGCGTAGATGGATGGCACATTGGTCTGGTAATCGTCATTGACCACCAGCGCGCCATCTTTGCCCTGCTCCACGCCCAGCGCTTCAAGCCCCAGGCCTTCGACGTTGGGAACACGCCCGGTGGCGTACAGCACCGCATCCACCACCCGCGTGCTGCCATCTTCCAGCTTCACTGCAAGACCCAGCGCGGTGTGCTCAATGGCCAGCACCCCAGCGCCCAAGTGCAAATCGACACCAGCCTTGCGCATCTCGGCAGCAATGAAGTGGCGCACCTCATCATCGAACCCGCGCAGCACCTGCGCGCCCCGGTACAGCTGCGTCACCTTCGACCCCAGGCCGTTGAAGATGGACGCAAACTCACACGCAATGTAGCCGCCCCCCACCACCAGCAGCCGCGCGGGAAACGGTTCCAGGTCAAACATGTCGTTGGAGGTGAGCACAAGCTCACGCCCCTTCATGTGTGGCACATGCGGCGTGCCGCCGGTTGCGATGAGGATGTGCTTTGCAGAAAAACGTGGGCGGCTGGCAGGGCTGTGCGCTGCAACTACGGTTGACCGATTTGCCAATTTGCCTGCCAACTTATCCGCCGACGCCGACGCCTCCTGCGCTTCAAGCGGCGCAGACACCTGCACTTCCACGGTGTTTGCATCCACCAGCGTGGCAAAGCCGTTGATCACCTGCACGCCCGTGTTTTTAAGCAGTTGCAGGTAAATACCGTTAAGCCGCGTTATCTCTTTTTTCCGGTTTGCCTTGAGCGTGGCCCAGTTCAATTTTGGCGCTGCACCCTCCCAGCCAAAGCCGTGCGACTCTTCAAACGCCTCGCTGTAGTGCGCCGCATAAGAGTAAAGCTTTTTTGGGATGCAACCCACATTGACGCAGGTGCCGCCCAGCCCATCGGTGCCGCCCACTTCGGCCAGCGCCACACGCGCGCCACGCTGCGCCGCCATGCGCGCAGCCCGCACACCGCCGCTGCCGCCACCCACCACAAACAGGTCAAAGTCATAAGTTGGCATGGTGTTGTGTTCCCGTGTATTTGAAAGGGTCAAGCATGCCTGCACCCGCATAAACCTGCAAGCACCGGGAATAGCTATAAATATCATAGCTAACTACGTATATGGTGCAAGGGCTACAGGCATGTTTAATGGCCTACTTGGCGGTGGGCATGACTTCGACTCCGGTGCATCTACCAGGCCCGGGCGGCGCCAGCGCCCCCAGCCAGCGGCAACCGGCGCTGGCCGTTTCAGGGCTGCGACAATCAAGCCTTGACACTACCCATGTCTCAACCCATCTCTTAGCCGATCTCTCAACCCATCCACAAAAGGACATTCCCCGTGAATCTGAATTCCATCGCCCGTGCCACCCTCATCACCGCAACCCTTCTCTTAAGCACGGCGTCACAAGCGCAAAACACAGTCACTGCAGCCGCCGCCAAAGAGGAAGGTGCCGTCGTCACCGCCAGCGGCCTGGTGTACCGCTCCCTCAAAGACGGCAGCGGTGCCAGCCCCACCGCCAGCGACAAAGTCAAAGTGCATTACCGTGGCACCTTGCCCGATGGCAAAGAGTTCGACAGCTCCTACAAACGCAATGAAGCCATCGAGTTCCCGTTAAACGGCGTCATCAAATGCTGGACCGAAGGCGTGCAGCGCATGAAGGTCGGCGGCAAAGCCAAGCTCACCTGCCCTGCCGCAATCGCCTATGGCGAGCGCGGCGCAGGCAACGTGATCCCACCCAACGCAACCCTGCTGTTTGAGGTGGAATTGCTCGCCATCAATGGAAAATAGGGCTGTAGCCCTCGTCCCATATACATAGTTAGCTATTTAATATATAGCATTTATGGTTTGACGGGATTTGGACAGAGTTTGAGCCCACCATGGATTTCGCCCTCGTCCTGATGCTGGGCCTGGTGGCCGGCACAGTGGGCGGCATCGTCGGCTTTGGCACTTCCATCATGCTCATGCCGGCGCTGGTACTGGTGTTCGGCCCGCGCGAGGCCGTGCCCATCATGGCCATTGCCGCCATCATGGCCAACGCCTCGCGCGTGCTGGCGTGGTGGCGTGAGGTGGACTGGCGGGTTACCGTCGCCTACAGCGCCACCGGCATTCCCGCAGCGGCGCTGGGTGCCAAAACCTTGCTGACGCTGCCACCCGGCGTGGTGGAAGCGGTGCTGGGCATCTTCTTCATCAGCATGATCCCGGTGCGTCGCTGGATGGCGCGCCAGCCCTGGAAATTAACCCTGTGGCACATGGCCGCCGTGGGCTGCGTCATCGGCTTCATCACCGGCATCGTGGTGAGCACCGGCCCCATCAATGCGCCGTTCTTCCTGGCCTATGGCCTGGTCAAAGGAGCGTACCTCGGTACTGAAGCCATGGGGTCGCTGGCGGTATACGTGGCCAAAGCCATCACCTTCCGCTCGCTCAATGCCTTGCCATGGGAGATCATCATCAAGGGCGGGATCATTGGCTCGTCGTTGGTGGCGGGGGCCTTCATCGCGAAGCGGCTGGTGCTCAAGCTGGATGGCGGGAAATTCAAGCTGCTGATGGACGGCCTGCTGTTGATGGCGGGGCTGACGATGCTGTGGGCAGCGGTGAAGTAGCGTTGACATACTCCACCGCGTGCCACAGCACGCACGACATGTCACACCGCCTGGTGCATCGCCAACGCCTCAACTACCGCAGGCACATACCAGTCGTCATCAAGCAGCGGCCAATGCAGCCCCAAGCCTGAATCCGTGATCTCTATTTGAGAGCATGCGGCTGCATCAGCTTTTGCTGTCAAGACTGAGAAGCTGCGTGGCACCTGGATTGACCAGCCAGAACTGAGGTCAATCTCAATGCGTTGACGGTCTGCCAGATAACGTGCCGCAACGGCACGCGGCCCGTTCAACGATTCCGCGCCAGCACGGCGCGCCCGTTCAATAGTCTCGTCAGATATGTCAAGTGAATCAACCATGGTGATTTCTCCACGCCGCAAGGAGGGCGTCTTTGTGTTTGTCCGCAATTTTCAAGGCGTTGCGCACTTCCGAACCACTGATATTGCCACGCACAGCCCGCAAGGTCAATGGATCAAGAATTACTGATCAAGAATTACCTCAACCACTCCCCCATGCCCGTGAATGTGAACGTGGGCTGGCGCGTGATCGTGCACGTAAATCATGAAACGGAAACCCGCCTCAATAAAAATGGTGGGCATGGGGCAGTTTACTGATTTCAGCCCGCACCCTGCAGCATCCGCCCCATCATCTCGTGCAATTTGTTGACCGCCTTGAGGGGCCGCACCATCACTTTGAAATGGGTAATGAGGCCAGCGTCGTTCCAGTGGATGATGTCCACGCCGTTGACGACAATGCCTTCAATCGTGCTTTGAAATTCGAGCACGGCCGAGCGCTCGGCATGCCATTCGTTCAGGTAGGTGAAGCTGTCGTTGTTGAGCACGTGCAGCGCGGCGTACAGGTATTTGAAAGTGATGGCTTTGCCTAGCTGCGGTGTGTGGACCACGGGCGATTCAAACACCGCGTCATCCGCCAAAATGCCATTGAGGCCTGCCGTGTCTTTGGCCCGGGCAATCTGGTGCCAGCGCGCGATGGTGGGTGATGCAGCCATGATTTTCCCCTGAATTAGTGATTAAACAGGGCTATAGCCCGCGTGTAATATACATAAGTAGCTACTTTAATTATAGCACCTTCAATCTGCCCTGCCAATTGCCTTGCTAACCTGCCTGTAGCGCCGCCGCCCGCCCGCGCGCCACATCCACCCGTTGCAACACCACCAGGCCAATGACGAAGAGCACCGCCGTAGAGGCAATCGCAATGCGCTGGTTGCCGGACGTGGCCCAGGTGATGGCGCCGTAGGTTAGCGGCCCGACGATGCTGGCCAGCCGCGTGGCAAACGTCCACAACCCAAAAAACTCGCCCAATTGTTTGGGCGGCGCCAACAGGCCGGCCATGGCGCGGCCTGCGGACTGGCTGCTGCCCATGCACACACCGGCGATGGCCGCGGCGTACCAAAAGCCGCCCTTGGTGGTGGTCAACGCGGCAATCACGCAGGTGGCGATCCAGCCCACCAGCGTCGCGCCCAATGCCAGCTTGTGGCCCAGGCGGTCCTGAAAATAGCCAAAGCCAAAGGCACCGCCGGCCGCTGCCAGGTTCAGCACAAAAATCAGCACCATGGTCTCGGTTGGTTTAAAGCCGATCACCTGCTCGGCATAAATCGCCGCCAAGGTGACGGCCACGGCCACGCCGCCCTGGTAAAACACGGCGCACAGCAGCAGCCACATAAAGTCCTGGTAGCGGCGGGCCTGGTGGAAGGTGTCTTTGAGCTGCATCAATGAGGCCCTGAAGCCGCTGGTGCGCAGCGCCTGCGGGATGGGTCGTCTGGGTATCGCCCGCTCGTTCAGCAGCTTGAAGGTGACACACGCCGCCGCCCCGTAAATGGCGGCGGTGATCAGCATGGTGACCGGCACAAAGCGGTCGGCGCTGATGCCCTGCTGGCCCGCCCACAATGCGTAGCCCAGGCACACCCCCAGCGCCAGCATGCCGCCAAAGTAGCCAAAGCTCCAGCCCCAGCCGCTGACTTTGCCCAAAGCGTCCGGGCGGGCCAGCTCAGGCAAAAACGAGGCCGTCAGGGACTCGCCGTAACTGTAAAACGTGTTGGACACCACAATTAGCACAAACGCCAGCACCACACTGCCCGGCCCGGCAAACGCCAGCGCGGCGGTGGACAGCACACAGCCCACAGTGAACCACATCAACAGCTTTTTCTTGGCGGCGCGCAGGTCGGCGTAGGCACCCAGGCTTGGCATGGTCAGCATGACGATGGCGTATGACACGCTGAGTGCCAGCGTCCATAAAAATGTGGCCCACTCGGCCTTTTGCGCAATACCGCCCACAAAGTAAGCCGCAAACACCGCCGTGATCACCACCGTGGTGTAGCCTGAGTTGGCAAAGTCGTACATGGCCCAGCCAAAGACTTCGCTCTTTTTCACGCCGGGGTTAAGCGCGTCCTGACTGAAGAGGGCCATGGGTCAGCGCCTCTAAAGCAGCGGCATGGGGCGCGAAGGGGGCATGTCCAGCCCAAGCTCCGCAAACAGCGATCCGCGCGCAAGATGGTGCCCCGGCACAGCATCGGGCAAGATGCGGCCTTTGTGCGTGAGCCCCTGCGCAGGACCGGGGCGACCCAGCAAAAACCCCTGGAGCTCGTCACAGCCGTGCTCTTGCAAAGCCGCCAACTGGCTGGCGGTTTCCACACCCTCGGCATTGACGCGGATGTCCAGAGAGTGCGCCAGCGTGATGATGGACCGCACAATCAGGCCGACCTTGGCATCATGGCCCAGGTTGTGGGTAAATGCCCGGTCAATCTTGACCTTGTCAAACGGGAACCGCCACAGATAGGCCAGGCTGGAATAGCCGGTGCCAAAGTCGTCCATCGCAATCGGCACGCCCATGGCAGACAGGGCGCGCAGGCTGTTCATCACGTCGTCGGTGTTGTTCATCAGCAGCGACTCGGTGATCTCCAGTTCAAGGCGGCGGGCACTCAGGCCAGCGTCTGCCAGCGCCTGGCTCACCGCGCCGACCAGGTCCCCGCTGGCGAACTGCGCCGCCGACAGGTTGACCGCAACCCTAAGCGGCGCCGGCCAGGCGGCTGCGTCCAGGCAGGCGCGTTGCAGCACCCATTTGCCAATGGCATCAATCAGCCCGGCTTCTTCGGCCAGCGGAATGAATTCAACCGGAGGCACATTGCCCAAAGTGGGGTGCTGCCAGCGCAGCAGGGCTTCGTAGCCGGTAAGCGTCAGGCCATCGCTGCCATACAGCGGCTGGTAGTGCAGCGCCAATTGGTCGCCCGAGATGGCACCGCGCAGGTCCCGCGTCAATTCGCGCCTGGCCTGCATCTGCCGGTCCATGGCTACGTCGTAAAAGCGGAAGGTGCCACGCCCGTCAGCTTTGGCCCGGTACAGCGCCAGATCGGCCTTGCCAAGCAGGTCATCGGGGTCGCTGGCGTCCAGGCCATGAATCGCAATGCCGACGCTGCCACCACAGCGCACGCGCTGCTCATTCACCTCAAACGGCGCCGCAAGCGCTTCGACCACCCGCTGCGCCAATGGCGTCACGATGTCCACACTGGCAATGCCCGGCAGCAAAATGGCAAATTCGTCACCCCCCAGGCGCGCCACTTTATCACCCTCACGCACGGCATCTTTGAGTCGCTGGGTGGCCAGCCGCAAGACTTCGTCGCCCGCCGCATGGCCCATGGAATCATTCACCTCCTTGAAGCGGTCCAGGTCGATGCACAGCAGCGAAAAGCTGGGTCCGCCTTCACTGTGACGCCACGCCGCGTGCTGCAATGCCTCGGTAAAGCTGACGCGATTCAGCGCACCGCTCAGCACATCATGGTGCGCCATGTAGCGCACGCGGTCCTGGGCCCCGCGCTGCTGGCGCATCCGCCGCCAGAACTGGTAGCCAGCGAGGGCCAGCAGGGTCAGCAGCACCAGGAGCACGGCACCGACAACGCGCCATACGGCAGCGTGAATGCTGGCCGCTAGTTCCGCCTGGTCTGTAAAAATCTCCGCCACCCCCAGCACCTTGTTGCCACGCAGCACGGGCACATAGGTCTGGCTGTAGACCGCAGGGCGGTCTGGCCGGGTTTCGCGCTTGATTTCGCTGTGCACCTGCCCGGCCATCACTTTGTCGCGGATGGGCACCCGGGCGCTGTCCCGGGCTTCGCGCCCAATGCCATCGGCGCCGCTTGGCAGTGACAGCACCCCCGGCTGCGCCAGATCATCCGACAGCAGAACCCGGCGGCCCGAGGCGCCAAACAGCTCGAAGCGGAAAATGTCGTCAGCGCGGACCAGCCGCTGCAATTCATTGCGCGCCGCCGCCGTAATGCCGCCACCCGAGAAGGCAATGTCCAGGTCGGGCACCGTGCGGCTGGCAAATTGCGCCCAGCGCAAGCCCGATTGCTGCGCCCCCCGCCGCAATTCGCGCTCAGACTCAGCGCGAATCACCCAGGCCAGAAAAAAACCAGCCAACACAAAACCCACAAGCCACAGGGCCAGCAGTCTCCAGTCGGCTGATCTCAATCTCATTGCAATTTTCTCCTGCTGGAGTGATGTCGCTGCCGCATGTCTTTGGCCGATTCTATCGGTCTTGTCCAAGGGGTATTTGCAAGCACTGGCAGCGGCCCGCTCATAGACACCATGATTCTCCCGGTTGAAATATAGGCGTCTGGCTGGCAAAAAAAAAACTGCCATACTGCCAGTCGCCTGTTTGACGGAGTTCTATCCATGTTGAAGTTCACCTGTTGCGATGCGGCTGCGCAGTTTTCTGCGCGGGAGCAAGCGCAAGTGCTGCGGGGCATTACCCGCGGTTTTGAGAAAGAATGCCTGCGCGTGGATGCAGGTGGCCACCTGGCCCAAACCCCGCATCCCCGCTCGCTGGGCTCCAAGCTGACCCACCCGTGGATCACCACGGACTATGCCGAGGCACTGCTCGAGTTCATCACGCCGCCCTCGCAGGACAACGGCTTCGCGCTGCCATTTTTGCGCGACATCCACCGCTACACGGCCCGGCATCTGGGCAATGAGATCATGTGGGCCGGCTCCATGCCCGGCTGGTTGGGGGCAGACAAGGACATTCCCCTGGCCGACTATGGCAGTTCCAACAAGGCAAAGTTCAAGCATGCGTACCGCGAGGGGCTCGGGCTGCGCTATGGCCGCCCGATGCAGACCATTGCCGGTGTGCATTACAACTGGTCCCTGCCCGCTGATTTCTGGACCGCCCTGTACGAGTGCTGCGCTGCCACTGGCCGCATGCAGGACTTTGTGAGTGAGCGGTACTTCGGGTTGATCCGAAATTTTTTGCGCTATAGCTGGCTGATTCCGTATCTGTTTGGTGCCTCACCCGCCGTCGGCACCTCGTTCCTGCATGGGCGCAAGACTGATCTGCAGGCGCTCGGGCCAGACACCCTGTATGGCCCTTATGCCACCAGTCTTCGCATGAGTGATCTGGGCTACCAGAACCGCGTGCAGGCCAACCTCAATGTCAATTTCAACTCGGTGGCCGAGTACGCACAGGCGCTGGACGCAGCCATCCACACGCCCGACCCGTTTTACCAGGCACTTGGCATTAAAGACGGGGAAGGCGTGGGCGCACACTGGAAGCAGCTCAATGCCAATGTGCTGCAGATTGAGAATGAGTTTTACGCGGGCATCCGCCCCAAGCGCATCAGCATGCAGGGTGAACGCCCTGCCGTGGCGCTGAAAAAGTACGGCGTCGAATATGTTGAAGTGCGCCTGTTTGACCTCAACCCGCTGGTTGACATTGGCGTCACCCCTGAGCAAGGCGCCCTGGTTGATGCCTTTTTGCTGATGTGCCTGTTTCGCGACAGCCCGCCCATTACCAGCCGCGAGCAGAGCGAAAACGACGAAAACAAGCGCCGCGTCGTCAACTCGGGCCGCCAGCCCGGCCTGAACCTGCTGGTGCACAACACCGAGCAGGCCTTTCGCCCGATGGCGCACGAGCTGTTTGACGACATGCAGCCGTTTGCCGCCATGCTGGACATCGCCTACGGCGGCGAGCGCTATGACAAGACCCTGCATCTGCTGCGCCAGCGCCTTGATGCGCCTGACACAACGCCCTCGGCGATGGTACTGATGGGTGCACGCCAGCACGGCGGCATCATCCCCTACACCCTGCATCTTTCCCGGCAACACCATCAACAGCTATTGGCCCAGCCGCTGGACGCCGCCACTGAAGCCCGGTTTGTCGCCAGCGCCAAAGCCTCGCTGCTGGAGCAGGCGCAGCTTGAAGCGCAACCACAGGGCAGCTTTGATGAATTTGTGGCGCAGTATTACGCTTGAACCGGATCAAACGGCATGGCGCATGGAATGTGCGGCGCCATGAAGGCGCGCACTTCGGGTTCTGCCGCATCGGTGGTCGTACCGCGTGCCCGTCCATGCTGGTCTCTTTTTCACGACGGCCATGAAACACGATGCTGGCTACCAAGGGAATGCGCTTCTCAATCGACGTCATGCTGGTGTGTATCCGTTGGTACGCAGCGTATCCGTTGCAGCCGCCGCGCGAAATGCCGCTTGCACGGCGCGCACCAGGGACGGATGCAGCGTGCCCAACTGGGGTTTCTGGCCGTGGGGCGCGGCAGGTGGCACGGAAAACCAGTCTGTGGAATAAGGCAGGTCGATGGCCCGCTTCAGATCAAACTTGGTGTCGTAGCTCAACCCGGCGGCTTCGTAAGCGGACCGATGGCGTTCACGCAGGATCGAGAACTCGCCCCGACGCAGCGTTGTGGTTCGCTGGCTGGCACCGTAGGCAACGCGCACGTTGAAGTGCGGCGCGTCGTCATCGAAAACCGCCAGGATCAGCGCAGGCCGTGGCTTGGGGCGTGAATGGATGTCGTCAGGGAAGTGACACCAAACGATCTCACCGGCGGTGGGTTCTGCCCACCATGCGGGCGTCATGCGGTTTCTAGGCCGAACAGACTCGACCGTACCGAGCGTTTCCCGCCTTGCGGAACACGCTTTTTGATCTGGCGTAACTGGGTAACGGTCAACGGGCCGTCGTCCGCGTCGTACTGGGGCAGCATTCTGACGGCGAGTTCGTACAACGCGCGGTGGATAGCTTGGGTTTCGTCCACGCCCAAGTGCGCGGCCAGGCGTTTAGCGGTGTCGCGCGTGACGCCGGTGGCGCTGTCGACCGCGCGGTAGCGAAAAGCTATTTGGTTGGTGACAGTGTGTACAGACATAGCGGTTCCTCCTATTGATAGATATCTTTAAGATATCACTTTTCCATGTAACAGTCAAGTACCAAACTAGTGCGCGGTAACAATTGATTCGGGTGGCTACCAGAGGAGTGCGCTTCCCAATCGACGTCATTCTGGTGCGCCGTCTTCGATGCTGCTGATGACTCGGCAATCGCCTACGCGGTATTTCCAGAACTCGCCCAGCTTGGAACCCTTGAGGGCTTCGCCAACGCTGCGCGGGTCATCAAGCACGGCCACGCGGCCATGCAAAAACGTCAAAAAAAATGCGCCGGGCCATATGGGGGCCGAGCTTATCCAATTCCCGCTCTGCGGCGGGTTCAAGTTCAACCTTCCACG
>JANMVO010000557.1:0-1780 GCA_031392805.1 Rhodoferax sp.
CACCTGATGGTAGTGCAGCGCGTGCAGCGTGGCCCCGGTGGGGCTGGGCACCCAGGCGGTGTTGGCACCGGCCAGCGGGTGCGCAATCTTCTGCGCCATCATGGCGGCCATCAGGTCGGGCATGGCCCACATGCCTTTGCCAATCTGCGCCTTGCCCCGCAAGCCGCATTGCAGGCCGACCATGACGTTGTTTTTCTCGTAGGCGGCAATCCAGATGCTGGTTTTCATGTCGCCTTTGCGGATCATCGGGCCGGCCTGCATGGCGCTGTGCATCTCGTCGCCGGTGCGGTCGAGGAAGCCGGTGTTGATGAAGGCGACGCGGCTGGCTGCGGCGGCGATGCAGGCCTTCAGATTGACGCTGGTGCGACGCTCTTCGTCCATGATGCCGAGCTTGACCGTGCTGTCCGCCAGGCCCAACACCTGCTCCACGCGGCTGAACAACTGCGCCGCAAAAGCCACTTCAGCCGGGCCGTGCATCTTGGGCTTGACGATGTAGACCGAGCCCTTGCGCGAGTTGCGGAGGCTGCCCTTGGCCGCGCCAGACCCTTTGCGTTTCAGGTCATGCATCGCAATGGTGGTGGTGACCACCGCGTCAAGGATGCCTTCAGGAATTTCCCGGGTGCTGCCATCCGCAGCGGTGTAGAGGATGGCCGGGTTGGTCATCAGGTGGCCCACATTGCGCACGAACATCAGCGAGCGGCCATGCAGGGTGACGGTCTTTTTCCCATTCGCAACGGTGTACACCCGGTCCGGGTTCAGCCCGCGCGTGAAGGTCTGGCCACCCTTGTTGACCACTTCCGTGAGTGTGCCTTTCAAAATGCCGAGCCAATTGCTGTAGGCCAGCACTTTGTCTTGCGCATCCACCACCGTCACCGAGTCTTCCAGGTCGAGGATGGTGGACAGCGCCGCCTCCAGCACCACGTCGCTCACACCGGCGGCATCCGCTTTGCCGATGGCCGTGCTGCGGTCAATCTGGAGGTCGATGTGCAGGCCGTTGTGCACTAGCAGCACGCTGGAAGGCGCCGCAGCGGAGCCCTGGTAGCCGATGAATTGAGCCGCGTCTTCCAGCGTGGTGCGGAGGGTGCCTTTAGGTCCGCCCTTGAGCGTGACAACCAGCCGCCCGGCCTTGACCGCGTAACCCGTCGAGTCGCAGTGCGAGCCCTGTTTGAGCGCTGCGGTGCGGTCCAGCACACACCGCGCGTACTCGATCACCCGGGCGCCGCGCACCGGGTTGTAGCCTTTGCCTTCGGGCGTCAGCTTGCCAGCGCCGTGGGCCTCAGAGATGACGTCAGTGCCGTAGAGCGCGTCGTACAGGCTGCCCCAGCGCGCGTTGGCGGCGTTGAGGGCATAGCGCGCGTTCAGGATTGGCACCACCAACTGGGGCCCGGCCTGTTTGGCCAGTTCGGCATCCACATTCGAGGTGGTGGTAGTCACCTTTTTGGGCTGGGGCACCAGGTAGCCAATGTTTTCCAGAAAGGCGCGGTAGGCCTTCATGTCTTTCGGGCTTTTGGAATCACTTGCGGCTGGACTTTTCGAATCACCTGCGGCTGGACGTTTGGAATCACCTGCGGTGATGGGCCCCGGGTGCGCCTTGTGCCACGCGTCCAGTTCGGTCTGCAGGCGGTCGCGCTCTTTTAGCAGGGCGATGTTTTTGGGTGCCAGGTCGGCCACGATGGCGTCAAAACCCTGCCAAAACGTGGCGCTGGCCACGCCGGTGCCGGGCAGCACTCTGTCTTCAATGAAGCGGTGCAGGTTGCTGGCCACCTGCAGGCGGTGGATG
>JANMVO010000582.1:0-1842 GCA_031392805.1 Rhodoferax sp.
CCGCCCTCTGCGGCGCGGGTAAATCGCGCTGGGTATTTCATGGTCGATTCCTGTCTTTAATAAAGATCACTTTCCTTGATGCCCAATTGTTTGAGCATCCCATGGAAGGTTCCTGCTTTCAATTCGTCTTTCAAGCTGCGAACGATAGTCAACTGACCATTCACTTGCAAGGTTCCATGACTTCCTTTGCCCCGGTCAGGAATCCACTCGTAACCCCAGCCACGCTTGCGGGCCAGGCTCTTTAGCAATCTGAGGAATTCACTGCCCTTCATTTTCCCAAGTATCGGTCAAATTTGTCCGAAAACCAAATTGTACAGGTCAGACTCACTTCCCCAATCCCATAGCCCGCGTAATCACCTCCTTCATGATCTCATTCGTACCGCCATAAATGCGCTGCACGCGGGCATCGGCGTAGGCGCGGGTAATGGGGTATTCCCACATGTAGCCGTAGCCGCCGAAGAGTTGCACGCATTCGTCCATGACCTTGCATTGCAGGTCTGAACACCAGTATTTGGCCATGCTGGCGGTCGCCGTGTCGAGCTTGTCCTGCATCAGCAGTTCGATGCTTTTGTCGACAAACACGCGGGCAATCTGCACCTGGGTTTGCAGCTCTGCCAGCGTGAAGCGGGTGTTCTGAAAACTCGCGACTGGCTGGCCAAACACTTTGCGCTCTTTCACATAATCCACCGTCCAGTCGATGGCGCTTTGGGCTGCGGCAACGGCGCCAATGGCTATCTGCATCCGCTCCCACGGCAGTTGTTCCATCAGGCAGATGAAGCCACGGTTTTCCTGCGCCGGGCCACCCAGCAGCCCGTCTGCGGGAACCTTCACGCTGTCAAAAAACAATTCGGATGTGTCCTGCGCCTTCAGGCCCAATTTTTTCAGGCGCTTGCCGACCGAGTAGCCTGGCATGCTGCGCTCGACCAGCAGCAGGCTGGTGCCTTTGGCGCCTGCTGCCGGGTTGGTTTTGGCGACGACGATGGTCAGGTCCGCGTGCCAGCCGTTGGTGATGAAGGTTTTGCTGCCGTTGAGCAGGTAACTCCCGTCTGGCTGTTTGATCGCAGTGGCTTTGATGCCCTGCAAATCAGAACCCGCCGCTGGCTCGCTCATGGCAATGGCGCCGACCATTTCGCCACTGGCGAGTTTCGGCAGGTACTTTTTCTTCTGATCTTCAGTGCCGTAACGCAGGATGTAGGGTGCCACAATTTCACTGTGCAGGCCATAGCCAATACCGCTGAATCCAGCCCGGCTGATCTCCTCCATCTGGATCACCGAATACAGTTTGTCGGCCCCCGCGCCGCCGTATTCTTCGGGCATGGTCATGCACAGAAAACCGTTCTCACCCGCCTTGCGCCATACCGCACGGTCTACATAGCCCTGCTCTTCCCAAGCGGCATGGTGCGGTGCAATTTCTTGTCCCATGAAGCGGCGGAAGCTGTCACGGAACGCTTCGTGGTCAGTTGAAAAAAGGGTTCTTGCTATCATGTTTTTGCCTTGAAGATTATTATTGGAAAGCGTTTGCTTGGTGAAAAGAATATACTGCAAAATCGATAAAACCCAGGACATAGACGCACCATGTCGCACGCTGCCGTTGACTGCAACACCCTTCTTCCTCCCGCAGTCACCGCTGCATTGCTTGAACGCATCCGGGTCCAGCTCGCCAGTGGCCAGCCAGACTGGAAGGCCAGCGACGCCGCAGAAACCCATATTCCGGTGGAGCGCTATTTCTCCCCCGAGGTCTGGCAGGCAGAACTGCAAGGCCTGTTTCGCGCCTTGCCCCTGATTGCCGGGCACAGCACCGAGCTGGCTCCCGGCCAGGCCATGGCCCACGACGGTTTCGGC
>JANMVO010000615.1:0-2849 GCA_031392805.1 Rhodoferax sp.
GTGCCCAGCGCGGTGGTGAGGTTGATGCGCTGCACCTCGCCGCCGCTCAAGGTGCGGCTTTGGCGGTCCAGCGTGAGGTAACCGATGCCCACATCACACAGGTATTTGAGGCGGGTGGTGATTTCTTCGAAGAGGAGTTTGAGGGCTTGGGTTTCGCCTTTGCTGGCAGACGATGCAGTGGGGTCAGCGAAACTGAGTTCAGAGCCCAATTTCGCATTTGCCAAACTCTCGCCGGAAGCAGCGCGTCCTGAATTGGGATCTGACCCCAGTTTCGCAGGGAGAGGGAGCCATTCAACCTCTCGCGGGGAGTTGGGGTTTGCATTGCCCCCTCGCCCGCTCGCGGGAGAGGGTTGGGGTGAGGGCTGCATCCGGTCAAAGAAGCGCCGCAACCGGTCGATGGGCAGCAGCATCAGGTCATGCAGGCACAGCCCGGGCAGGGCTTCGAGCTGGGCGCGGGTCCACTTGACACCCTTTGGCAGGAAGCGTCTTGCAGGCTCCAGCACAGCATCTGCGTCGTATTTAGTGCCAATGCGCCACAGCATGCTCTCCGTCTTCAGCCGCGCACCGCCACAGGTGCCACAGGGCGTGTAGCTGCGGTATTTGGACAGCAGCACACGGATGTGCATTTTGTAGGATTTGGTTTCCAGGTACTCAAAGAATCGCTTGATACCGAACCAGTGCTGCGTCCACTTGCCGTTCCAGTTTGGCGAGCCGTTGACCACCCAATACTGGTGCTCCGGCGTCAGCTTGTACCATGGCGTGTCACGCGGAATGCCTGCCGCTTCGGCGTGGCGCATTAAATCGTCCTGACACTCCTGCCAAGCCGGGGTTTGCATCGGTTTCACGGCACCGGCGCGCAG
Source organism: Rhodoferax sp. (assembly GCA_031392805.1). Classification (GTDB taxonomy): domain Bacteria; phylum Pseudomonadota; class Gammaproteobacteria; order Burkholderiales; family Burkholderiaceae_C; genus JANYCG01. The sequence goes on from JANMVO010000615.1 coordinate 861, forward strand.
GGTAAGTTTGTCATTGGGGATCACTAGTCCATAGTCCACTCCGATAACGCGGCCAAAGCCTTTGCAGATTTCGCAGGCGCCGACTGCGGAATTGAACGAGAACATCGACGCGATGGGGTCGGTGTAGCGGATGTTGCTCTCGGCACAGTGCAAGCCGGTAGAAAACTTCCATATCTCGGCAGGCACTCCCTCACCCCCGCCCTCTCCCGGAGGGAGAAGGGGTAAGTCATGGGTCGTTGACTCCCTCGCCCCTTCGGAGAGGGTTGGGCTGAGCGCATACACCGTCATGCGCCCGCTGCCGTGCTTTAGCGCAACTTCAATCGCTTCGACCACGCGGGCTCGTCCGGTCGTGGCTAGCCTGAACCGGTCGGCCACCACATCCAGCACCTTTCGAACACCCGTCACGCTGGACACCTCGCGCTGCGCCTGCACCTTGGTAAAGCCGCTGACCGAGAGCCACTGTTCAATCTCTTCAGGCGAGGTACTGGCGGGCAGCTCTACCGGAAAAGTGATGGCAAGACGGGTGTCCGGCAGCACCCCCACGCTTGCTATTTCATGGGTTGCGCTGTCTGCCGGGGTAGCAAATTTTTCCAAGGTCGGCCCGTCGAAAAATTGCCTTGCCGCCACCCGCGTCTGCAACTCGGCATAAATCGTCTCAGGCGTGTCGTGCCGCACTGTTTGCGCCGTATCCCGGTCAATCAATTGCCCAGCCCTGGCAAACAGCAGCTTCAGGTGATCATTCAGCTCGGTCATGGTGCCCACGGTCGAACGCGATGAGCGTACCGGGTTGGTCTGGTCAATGGCGATGGCCGGCGGCACGCCTTCGACCTTGTCCACCGCCGGTTTGTCCATGCGGTCCAGAAACTGGCGCGCGTAGGCCGAGAAGGTTTCCACGTAGCGCCGCTGGCCTTCGGCGTAGAGCGTATCGAACACCAGACTGGACTTGCCCGAGCCGCTGGGGCCGGTAACGACGGTTAGCTCGCCAGTGCGGATATCGAGGTCAAGATTTTTGAGGTTGTGCTGGCGCGCGCCGCGAATGCGGATGATTCCCTGGGGCATGGCTTGGTGTCTTTCCTACAACAGCCAGAGATTCTAGGGAGTTGAGACCCGCCATCCGCGCGTGGGGGTACCCCGATTCGAACGGTTGCTATCCTTTGAGGGCCGACTCCAGCGCCTCGCATTTTTTCACACCCACAGCCGCCTGGATTTTCGGCAGCAGCGCCAGCAGATCGTCATAGCCACTGGCTGCTTCAATGGCCAGGTTCAGGCGAAAGCCACGCAGGCCAAGAGAGGCAGTCAGCTGTGTTGCCAGCGGCCAGGCTTGGGCAAAGCGCACCTGCGGGGTGCTTGAACTGGCAGGCGCAGCAACCGTTGCAACCGCTGGGCCAGAGGCGGCAGCAGGTGCTGGCGCGGCCACAGCGGATGCCAGAGAAACAGGCGCGGGCACCGCAGACGACGGGCTTGGCGCATGGGTTTCCTGCAGAAACCCATGGGTCACCAGGTGGTCGACATCAAGCTGGGTGATGCCCAGGCCCAAGGTTGCCGACATCACCTGCTGCACCGGCTTGATGCCATCGAACAAGATAAAGGCCGAGCGCTGCCGCGCGGACATGAGCGCTGACCGCTCCTTGAATGCGCGCTGGCCTGCTTCAGTCTTTGCGTAGGGCATTCTCCATTTTAGCGCGCAGAGTCGGGCAAACGCAACAATGTTGGCCCCAGGGCTATGGCAGGCCAGGATCCAGCGCGCCGCCCAACGCTCAGGGCGCGGATGCAGCCTTGGCGGGTCCGGGAGCAGGCACCACCACAGCCGGTGCGTGCGTTGCGTCGTCCCCCAGCTTTTCACCGCCTATGTCAATGTTGCCGCCCTTGCTCAGCATCCAGAGCGCGATGGCTGCAAAAATAACAAAACCAATGGCAAGTTTCCACATGTCAATTTCCCTCATAAAAAAGCCCTCCCGAAGGAGGGCCAGTTGCGACAAGCTTGAGGCC
>JANMVO010000623.1:0-8272 GCA_031392805.1 Rhodoferax sp.
GCATCGGTGTTCAGGGCCACCAGCAGGCTGGCACCCAGGGCACGCGCCTGCGCCAAGTACATGACATGGCCCCGGTGCAGCACGTCAAATACACCGTTGGTGAACACCAGCGGTCGCTGTAGCCGGGTGATGCGCTCGCGCGCCTCTGCGCGCTTGCAAATCTTGTCTGAAAGGGCAGAAATAGGGGGTATGTCGGTCATGGCTTCAATGCTAGCAGGCCGAATTTATCCTTTAAGCTAGCAGCCTGTCTGACTTATGGCGTCGACAAGCGAGAATCGGCCCCTGCGAGGACAGTTTTTGCCGGATTTGCAGGCCCATAGCCCCGCTATGGGTCAAAAAGGCGGTGAAAAATGGACCGCTGCGGTCGATTCGCAGCCGACGTTCCATAAGTCCGACAGGCTGCTAGGCACTCGTACTGTCGGCTTTTCAAAGGCATCATTTTTGCGCCATGAATCTCGTACCGTTAAACCCTGACTCCATTCCTATCGGGCATCCTCTTGCCTTCTCTCTGCGGGACAAGGATGGGACGATGCTCGCCGAAAAAGGCTTGGTGGTGGCGTCTGCGCTGCACCTTGATGCACTGATGGGGCTTGGCGGCAGTCTGTACGTCGACAGGACAGAAACGACAGAAACTTATGCCGGCACAAATCACGAAAAAAAGCCGCCCAGCCTGGCGGCTGAGGTTCGTCCGGCGGAGCAAATGGCGGGTGCCAATTTGTCCACCGGCACTCTGGATGCAAATCAAAGAAGCGCTGCCATGTTGGCGCCCGACTGGCTAAATCTTCAGGTGCAGGCCAATGCCCTGCTGCGTGAAACCAGTGCCGCCCAATTTACGCTCCGGCTGGATCGGGTGCAAGCGCAACTCAACCGGCACGCCCATTTGAATCCTGACGGCACCCTGTTTGCGCTGATCCACCTTTCGGCCTCGGAGCTGCGCCTGTACAGTGCCACCCATGCGATGCTGGTCAGCGTGATGTGTGGCCTGGCCGCCCGTGAAGTATTGAACTGGCCGCCCGCGCTGGAGGCCACGGTGTGCAAGGCAGCGCTGACCATGAACATCAGCATGACCGGGCTTCAGGACCAGCTGGCGTCGCAGCTAGAGCCACCCAGCGCCGAGCAGCGCTATCAGATTGACGGGCACGAGGCAAACTCAATCGAGCGGCTGCGGCAACTGGGTGTCACGGATCCCGAGTGGCTTGCGGCTGTGCGCGATCATCATGCCAAGGGGGCCGGGCCACTGGGCAGCCGCACGCAGGGGCAACGCATGGCGCGGCTGATCCAGCGCGCAGACATGTTTGCAGCGCGCCTGTCACCGCGCGCTGCGCGCGTTCCGGTACCGCCCTCCGTGGCGATGCAGGCGGTTTATTTTGACGAACATCGTCAGATTGACGAGGCTGGTGCCGCGTTGATAAAAGCCGTGGGCATTTACCAGCCTGGATCGTTTGTGCGCCTGGCCTCGCAGGAGATAGCCGTGGTCATTCGCCGGGGGGCCACCAACACCACGCCGCTGGTTGCCGTTTTGGTCAACCGTCAGGGCATCCCCACCAGCAACCATGCCACCCGCGACACCATCCAGGCCGAATACCGCATTGTGGCCAGTGTGGCGCACCGGGACGTCAAGGTCAAAATGACCCTTGACCGGTTGTTGGGGTTTACGTCGGCAAGGTCAGACCGCGCCTGACGCCTTCGCCAGCCCAGGCAAGGCACCGGGCAGCATCGATGCGGCCAGCTCCCGGCTGAGCTCTTTGCGGTATTTATTGAGGTCTTGCACCGTGCCGAAACTGCGGTTCAGCAGCAGGCTCATGTTGTGCAGAATGCGGTCAACTACCTTGGTCTCCCACGCCGCATCAAAGTTGATCTGCTTGTCCAGCCAGTGCTCCAGCCACTCTGGGTTGGGCATGCGGCTCTGAACCGTGTCGCGCGGGAAAAGTGCCTTGTTCACGTGCAGATTGGTGGGGTGCAGCGCCTGCGCCGTGCGCCGCGCGCTGGCCATCAAAACGCCCACTTTGGCAAACGCTGATTTGGCTTCCAGGCCGAAGTTGCCAATCGCACGCTTCATGTACTTTAGGTAGGCACCGCCGTGGCGCGCTTCGTCCTGGCTAAGCCGGGTGTAAATGTTCTTGATAACCGGTTCGGTGTGCCACTCACTCGCGCGCCGATACCAGTGGTTGAGGCGGATTTCGCCGCAAAAATGCAGCATCAGTGTCTCCAGCGCCGGCGCCGGGTCAAACTCAAAACGCACGTCGTGCAACTCGGCCTCGGTCGGCGCCAGGTCAGGCCGGAAGCGCCGCAGGTATTCCATCAGCACCAGGGAATGCTTTTGCTCTTCAAAAAACCAGACCGACATGAAGGCGCAGAAGTCGCTGTCATCGCGGTTGTCTCGCAAAAACATCTCGGTGGCGGGCAGTGCCGCCCACTCGGTGATGGCGTTCATCTTGATGGTTTTGGCCTGCTCGTCGGTCAGCCGCGTGGCATCAAAAGCCGCCCACGGAATGTCCTTGGCCATGTCCCAGCGGACAGATTCGAGCTGTTTAAAAAGTTCTGGATACAGCATGACGACCCTATAAAACTGGGTTCATTTTAGAACCCGATTGTGACAACTGCCTGCGCATTGCGGCCTGTGCTTGATTTGACACTGTCATGCAAGGTTTAATTACCGCCTATTGCATACTGGTACTATTAAGTCATAATACTACTATTCAGTTTTATTCCTCGTCAATTGTCTGCCATCACCAACAGAGTTGCCATGCACAAACCGACAAAAATTGCAATCATCGGGTCCGGCATTTCCGGGCTGGCGGTTGCCCACACTCTGGGCGGACGAGCCGCTGTCACATTATTTGAAGCGGGTGCTTACTTTGGCGGACATACCCACACGGTAGGCATCACCTTGCCCACCCCCCATGGCGCGGTGAGCCACGGGGTGGACACCGGTTTTCTGGTGTTCAACGGGCGCACTTACCCAAACCTGATCAAGTTGCTGGCCGATTTGAAGGTCGAAACCGCCAAATCTGACTTTTCTTTCTCGGTGAAAGCGGCGGGTGCCAGGGCGCACCAGGCGCTGGAATGGAGCGGCTCCAGCCTCAACACGGTATTTGCCCAGCGCCGAAATCTGGTGAACTGGCGCTTTCTGCGCATGCTGCGTGATGTGCTGCGCTTCAACACGATGGCGACACTTCTGGCGGAATCGGGCCGGGACGCCGCGCTGATGCAGCCGCTGGGTGATTTTCTGCACCAGCACCGGTTCTCAAACGAATTCAGGGACGGGTACTTCTTGCCCATGATGGCTTGCATCTGGAGTTGCCCGATTGACCAGATGCTGCAGTTTCCCGTGGCCACCATGATCCGGTTTTGCCACAACCACGGCCTGCTGCAGGTGAGCGACCGGCCCCAGTGGTGGACGGTCAAGGGCGGCGCGCGGCGGTATGTGGAAAAAATCACAGCGGGCATTGCAGACAAGCGCTTGAACACGCCGGTGCGGCGCATTGAGCGCGACGCCACCGGCGTGCGCGTCATCACCGATGGGCGAACTGAACACTTTGACAAAGTGGTGCTGGCCACCCACTCGGACCAGGCACTGGCGCTGCTGGCCGACGCCACGCCGCTTGAGACAGCGACGCTCGGCGCCATCCGCTACCACCCCAACCGGGCCGTGTTGCATACCGACGCCTCGGTGCTGCCGGACAACAAACTGGCCTGGGCGGCGTGGAACTATGAGCGCGGCCAGGGCACGGGCACCGGCAACGACACTGGCGCGCACGGGATGAGCGGCAAGGCTTCATCGCTGTCAGCGCCAGACTCGCAACAGTCCCAAGTCTGCCTGCATTATTTGATCAACAGGCTGCAGCCGATTCCGTTCACCCAGCCGGTGTTGGTGTCACTGAATCCGATGCGCGAGATACCGCAGGCGCAGGTGCTGGGCGAGTACCGCTACGCGCACCCGGTGTTCGATCTGGCCGCCATGGCAGCGCAGGCCCGCGTGCCGCAATTGCAGGGCCAGCAGCACACCTATTTTTGCGGCGCCTGGATGGGCTACGGCTTTCATGAAGATGGCCTCAAAGCCGGTATGGGTGTTGCCCGCAGCCTGCTGGCGGGCATCGACCGGCGTGCCCAGCCACAGCCGCCGACGCGTGCCGAGGCGCCCGCGCCCGCATTGGCGTGACGGCCACCATGCCCCCGTCATTCATGCCCCCGATGCCGCCGACCCTGCGCGCTGACACGCCTGCAGGCAGCGCCCATGACCAGCCGCTGATCGGCTTTGGCCAGGTGCGCCACACCCGCTTGCGGCCCAAGCAAAACGGCTTTGCCTACCGCACTTATTTTTTGATGCTGCCACTGCGGTCGATAGCCGCCAATCGCTCTGGTGGCGAGGGCGGTCGCGGTGCTGGTGAAGGCGCACTTGGTGCTGTAGCGTTGGCCCTCAATCGCCCGGCGGCTTTGAGTTTTTATGACTGTGACCACGGCGATGGCCGCAGCTTAAGCGCGGGCGGCGCCTTGCGCTGGCTCGACGAGCTGCTGCAACGTGAAGGCATTCTGGACGCCACCGGTGAAGTCTGGCTGCACTGCTACCCGCGGGTGCTGGGCTACACCTTCAAGCCGGTGAGTTTCTGGTACTGCCACAGGGCAGACGCCACCCTGCGCGCCATCGTGGTGGAGGTAAACAACACCTTTGGCGAGCGCCATTGCTACCTGCTGGACCGGCCGCGTTACGGGCATGAACTGCGCGCCGACAAGGTCTTTCACGTGTCGCCGTTTTGCCCGGTGGAGGGCGGCTACCGGTTCCGCTTCATGCTGAGCCTGGACCCGGCCCATGCCCCTCACGGCGCGCACACGGTGGCGCGCATTGATTTTGACGATGTCGATGGCCCGCTGATCCAGACCAGCGTCAGCGGCGCGCTCACACCCATCACGCGCCAGGCCATTCGCACCGCACTATGGCGCTACCCGGCCATGACGTTTGCCGTGATCGCCCGCATCCACTGGCAGGCGGTGCGGCTGTGGCTCAAGCGCACCCGGTTCTTCGCCAAGCCGGTGCCGCCTGATGCCTTCGTGACGCGGCAACTTTGACCCAGCAACTGTGACCCCTATTTCTAACGCGCGAACTTCCATCAACCTCTACAGAACCTGCACCATGAACAGCTCGCTCAACAGTTCAATCCACGGCTCAATCAACCGATCCGCAGCGCCCCCATTCTCCCTCCCCCAAGGCACGCCGGCGGCAGCCCGCACTGTCTTGAAGCTGCTGCAACGCCTGAAACACGGCAGCCTTGCCGTGCAGCTGCCGGATGCCTCGATGCAATACTTTGGAGCGCCCGGCGCCCAGCCGCACGCGGCTTTGCGGCTGAACAACTGGAAGGGCTGCAGCGCCGCCCTCAGGTCAGGCGACATCGGCTTTGCCGAGAGCTACATTGCCGGTGACTGGACCACGCCCAACCTCACCGGGCTGCTGCGGGTGCTGGTGGCCAACCGCAAGCAGGTGGAAGATGCCGTCTACGGCTCGTGGGCCGGGCGCCTGCTGTACCGCATCAAGCACCTGCTGAACCGCAACACCAAAACCAACAGCCAGAAAAACATCCACGCGCATTACGATTTAGGCAATGCGTTTTATGAACTCTGGCTGGACGACACCATGAACTATTCGTCGGCCCTGTTCGCAGGTGATTTGAGCCAGCCCATGCAACAGGCCCAGAACGCCAAAGTGCGGCGGGCCTTGAGCATGGCCGGCGTTACGCCGGGCAGCCGCGTGCTGGAGATTGGTTGCGGCTGGGGCGCGCTGGCCGAAATGGCGACCACCGAGTTTGGCGCGACGCTCATCGGCGTGACCTTGAGCACCGAGCAGCTTGGGTTTGCGCGAGCACGCATGGCGCGGCTGGGGGTGCCACATTTAAGCGGTCAATTTTCCGACGGGCCGCCCCTAGGAAAATTAGCCCCCTCGGGGGGCAGCGCAGTACGCGCAGCGACAAGCGTGGGGGCCAATCTCAGACTGCAAGACTACCGCGACATCACCGACGCGCCGTTTGACGCCATCTGCTCCATCGAGATGGTCGAGGCCGTGGGGCGCGAGTACTGGCCCACCTATTTTCAGGCGTTGAACAAGTTGCTCAAGCCCGGCGGCCGCGCCTGCGTGCAAAGCATCGTGATTGACGACGCGCTGTTCGAGCGCTACCTGACCTCAACCGATTTCATCCAGCAGTACATCTTCCCCGGTGGCTGCCTGCCGTGCCCGCGCGAGTTCCGCGCCCAGGCCCATGCGGCTGGCTTTGACGTGGTGGACGAGTTTGCATTCGGGCAAGACTACGCTGAGACGCTGAAGCGCTGGCGCGACAAGTTCATGCAGCAGAAACACCAGGTGCTGGCCAGTGGTTTTGACGAGCGGTTCATCCGCATCTGGGAGTTTTACCTGGCTTACTGTGAAGCGGCGTTTGCCGAAAACAATACCGATGTGGTGCAATACACACTACACAAAAGATAGCTATATATGTATATTTGACGCTGGCTAGAGCCCTAAATCTATGTTATTTCAGGCAAAAAGCGGGGCTTTTGGCTCTGGCAGGGCTGCTGGGCATGCAAGTGGCTGCCCAGACGACCCTTGCGCAGGTGCAGTTGCAAGGACAAACGCCGCCCGCCAACACCACAGCAACAGCGCCTTCAACGGTTGCCGCCACCACGCCCAATCCGGACGACAGCGCTGCGCTGCGCGCCGGCCTGCTGGGTGCCCAACTCGCGGGCTCAACCACAGCGCCCTGCTGGTCTGGGTCACCGCCTTTCTGCTGCTGACCTACAGCGCCTACAGCGTGCTCAGTGTGGCCCATCAGTCTTGGGGTGCCATGCTGGGCGGCGACGAGGCCCAGCGCAGCCGCATCGTGGCCTGGCGCGAAGGGTTTGGCCTGTTAGGCGTGTTGACGGCTTCAATAACGCCGGTAGCCCTCGGATTGCCTGTCACAGCCGCCATTTTTTTCATGGCTCTTGGGATCGGCTGGCTGGCCTGGGCACGCGCTGTGCGCCCCCGTCCCAGTCCCTCCTTCAAGACCGGCAGTGTCTGGTTGCCTCTCAAAAGCCCCGCGTTTCGCCGCTTGCTCGGGGTGTTCATGCTCAACGGCATTGCCAGCGCCATACCGGCCACGCTGATCCTGTTTTTTGTGCAGGACCGCCTCCAAGCGCCAACATCTCTGGAGCCCGCCTTTTTCGCGCGGCAACGCGTTTCATTGGGCGTACACCTTGCGCTTGCCAATCGAGGGTGCAAGGCCTGGCGACGCCGGGCCGCCCCAAGGCGCGAGCGCCCCCTCGGGGCTGAGGGCTGCGGCGCCAAGCCTGCCCGCGCAGGCTGGGACAGCCCCAAGGGACTCTGCCTCTGGCAGTGGCAGTGGCATGTCCAGCAAAGGACGCGAAGCGACCAGCGGGGGCGCAACAACCGTTGAAGTGCAGTTTGACGACTGGATGTACCTGGTGAACGACAAAGTGATGTTGAACAAGGCGGCCATGAGCAAATTTGGCGTGCGCCTGGGTGAGGTGACGCTGTCGTTCACAAAACGCTGAAACGGCATGAACTGGCGTGATTTTTCCCATTTAATGCATCAAATATGCCTCTAACCCTTGTCTAATATACATAGTTAGCTATTAATATAGTAGTAACATAATATCCAAACCGCCTGACCCTCATGTCACTCAATTCTCCAATCAAAGACTGGCGCGGCAAAACCGTGTGGCTGATGGGTGCCTCAAGCGGCATCGGCCGGGCCACCGCCTCGGTGCTGCACGCACAGGGCGCCAGAGTCGTGGTATCGGCCCGCAACGCCGGCGCGCTCAACGAGTTTGTGGCGCAGCACCCGGGTGCCGTCGCCCTGCCGCTGGACGCGTCCGATGCATCGGCCGTGCGGGCAGCGTGCGCGGCCATTGTGGCCAGCGGCGGGCTGGACCACGCCGTGTACTGTGCGGGCCACTACCACGACATGAGCGCGCTGGCGTTCGATTTGGGTGACATGGTGCGGCACAACCAGGTCAACTATGTCGGCGCGCTGTACCTGCTGGATGCGGTGCTGCCGCATTTTCTGGAAAATGCTGCCAATTTCGCCAAGTCCGCCAAGACCGCAATGTCCATCAATGCGTCAAACCCCCATGCAGCCAGCGCGGGCCACATCAGCCTGGTGGGCAGCGTGGCAGGGTATCGCGGCCTGCCCAGGAGCCTGGCTTATGGCCCCACCAAGGCGGCGCTGATCAACCTGGCCGAGACCCTGTACCTGGACCTCCACGGCAAAGGCATCGGCGTGTCGCT
>JANMVO010000315.1:0-5961 GCA_031392805.1 Rhodoferax sp.
CGCCGCCCAAGCCTTATGACGGGGACTTGCTGGCAAGGTACCTGACGGGCAGCCTGCTGCTCTGGAACCCCGGTGTTAAAACAGCGCCATCGCCGTCGTCTCAACACACGCCCGACCACTATCCTTGGCGCGGTAGAGCGCTAAATCGGCACGCTCCACCAGGGTTTCAGGCAACAGGTTTTGCGTGGCGGTAGCGGTCGCAACGCCAATGCTCACGGTGAGCCAGGAAGCGGCGGGTGAGTCGTCATGAATGATCCGCGCCTTGGCCATTTCCTCATTGCAGCGCCGCGCCAGAACGCTTGCATCATTCACATCGGTGCCGGGCAACAGCAGCGCAAACTCCTCGCCGCCGTAACGCGCCACAAGCTCGCCTGAACGCATCACGCAAGACTCCAGAATTCGCGCCACGCGGCGCAGGCATTCATCCCCCGCCAAGTGGCCGTAGCGGTCGTTGTAGCGCTTGAAATAGTCAATATCCACCATCAGCAACGAGAGTGGTTGCTGGCTGCGCGCGCTGCGTTGCCACTCATTGAGCAGGGCTTGATCAAACTGCCGCCGATTGGCGATGCCGGTGAGCCCGTCTGTGGTGGACAGATGCGCCAATTGCACGTTGGCGCGTTCCAGCGCCAAACTCTTTTCTACCAGCTCGGTCACATCAAGCCGCAGCAGCACCAAGTCACCCGAGGGCGTGCGGGTTTCAAGGTGACGCACCCACCGCCCTGCCCCGATATTGCGCAGCTCGGGTGTGTGCAGCTTGCCGCGCCGCGCCAGATGCATGGCCAGCCACTGCTCTTCACGGCCCACAGCCTCAGGAATCCAGCCCCGGTCAAGCGCCTGGCGCAGCAGGTCTTCAAGCGTTTTACCAATCGGGTTGTCACCCTGCAAATGGTAGAACATGTGCGGCGCCTGCTTGTTGCAGGCGATCAGGGTATGGTTCTCATCGTAGATTGCAAACCCCGAGGGCATGGCGTCAATCGCCTCGCGCAGCCTTTGATCAGCGGCTTGCGCCTGGGCTTGGGCCTGTCGCAGACGCAGGTGCGTGACCGCGTCTGCCCGGCGAGCGTCCTCGGCTTGTACAACCAGCCGAACCAGCCGGTAAACCAATGCCACCGTCCCCAGCAACCCGGCGCCCCCCAACACCAGCGCATACCAGACCATGTAAGGCGCGTTGCCCACAATTGCCAGACACGCCAGCCCGGCTTCAATCAGAAGCACCAAAGCCAGCAGTGACCAAAGCCATCTGGCAGGGGATCCTTGCGCAAACCTGGACAGCCTGTTCATGGGGAAAATTAGCTTAAAAAATTGCTGGATCGACAAAATGCTGAAGAACTTTGCCAAGTCGATCCCAAAATGTAAATTACCTGTCAGGATTTTGCTACCCCCAAACAGGGGAAATCACTGACAAATGTGAATTCAAAATAGGCGAATACGGTCGAATGCGCTATGTTGGGGCGTAAACTTCGGGGCACGCAGCAGGTTTTGCGGTCCGTCACACGGCCAGGTCGCGAGAATTCGGCGCCGCAAGCCTTACACCATTGCAAATGTGACGCTCCTGCCGCGACCCCCAACCCTTCATGTCCTTCGCAATATTTCGACCCTGTCTGCTCGCTGCCTTGCGCGGCTATTCGATGGAGAGATTCTGGAAAGACGTCAGCGCAGGCGTCACCGTGGGCATCGTTGCACTGCCGCTGGCCATGGCCTTTGCAATGGCCAGCGGCCTGGCTGCGGCGCTTCAAACGGCATAGGGCGGCCCAGTTTGGGTCACGGCCTCCAGATATTCACTGATTGGGTTCGAGCGCCGGGTCTTTGACGGATTGCGTTGACGCCACGCGCAGGTCGCGGCTGAACACCGCTGTGAAAATTCTTGCGTCGGCGGCGTTGACGCCGTCCAGATAACGCCAGTCGTAGTGGGTTTCGTTTTTGAGAACGTAGGGCGTGATCTTCATCGGCTGGCCCAGCATTTTTCGCACGTCTTCCATCATCATGCCGGGCTGTACCTTGGCAAAATTTTCTTTGGTGAGCACCAGGCGCAGCGCGCTCATTTTGCCGTCAGTGCCGATGGTGATCATGTAATTCTGGTGCCCCGCCGGCTGGCGGTTGTACTCAAACGTGCGCCCTCCGTTGGGCGCGTCCCAAACTCTTTCGGGCTCGCCAAAGCGCGCGCGCACGTCGGCTTCGGTGGAGACGCCCTCTTCAAGTTCAACGATGCGCTGGTTGTCGCAGGCGCCCAACGCCAGCAGTGCAGACATCAATCCCATGATCCAAATCCTCTTCAACACGGCCACCCCTGTAAAATTGTTGCATGACCTTCAAGTTTATGTCCATCTTTCGCCGCCCCGATTACCAATCCGAAGTGACCCAATTCATTGACAAAATGAAAACCGACAAGCCCGCGCTGGAGTCACAGCAGCGCGCCGGGCGTGAGTTATTGTGGGACAAGGCGGTCGACCGAAGCGCCTGGAGCGAGTACCGGGCCGCCGAAGTTGCGCAGCAGCCTTACGTTTACCAGACAGACTCTAAATAGTTGTCCGGTCGCTGTGGCGGCATTGCCGCGCTGTCCTCCCGTCAATCCTGCGTCAATCGTGCGTCAATCGTGCGCCAGTCGTCCGCCAAACGTCAATGTTCGTCACGATTTGGCTGTGTCTGGCCCTAAAAAGCCGCTTTTTGCGATGGCTTAGCTGTTTTGGGCCATTTTAGCAGTCAAATAGGCCTATATCCCTCGTGTACAGTGCATAGTTAGCTATTAATTTCATAGTATTTTATGTCCACGACCGTTGACCACAGTGCGCTGATCCGGGCCCATGAGCCAGATCAGGTTGCCATACCCGCCGTGGTCGACCAGGTTGCGCTGGCGCGCCTGTACGGCGAGCCGCTGTTTGCGATGCCGCAGGATTTGTACATCCCGCCCGACGCGCTGGAGGTGTTTCTGGAGGCCTTTGAAGGCCCGCTGGATTTGCTGCTGTACCTGATCCGCAAGCAAAACTTCAATATTCTTGACATCCCTATGGCGGGTGTGACGCGCCAATACCTGGTCTACGTGGATGAAATACGGGGCCGCAACCTGGAACTGGCGGCTGAGTATTTGCTGATGGCGGCGATGCTGATTGAGATCAAATCCCGCATGCTGCTGCCCCCGCGCAAGGTGGCCGAAGGGCAGGAGCCCGACGACCCGCGTGCCGAGCTGGTGCGCCGCCTGCTGGAATACGAGCAGATGAAGCTGGCAGCGGCCAAACTCAACGCCCTGCCCCAACTGGGCCGCGATTTTCTCAAGGCCCAGGTGTTCATTGAACAGTCGATGCAGCCGCGTTTTCCAGACGTGAACGTGGTCGATTTGCAGGACGCCTGGCGTGACATTTTGAAGCGCGCCAGGCTGGTCCAGCACCACACCATCACGCGCGAGCAGCTATCGGTGCGGGAGCACATGAGCATTGTGCTGCGCCACTTGCAAGGCCGTAAATTCGTCGAGTTCGAAAACCTGTTTGACGCTTCCAAAGGCTCACCTGTGTTGGTGGTGACTTTTCTGGCCTTGTTGGAGCTGGCCAAGGAAACCCTGATCGAGATCACCCAGGCGGAGGTGTTTGCGCCGATTTATGTGAGGTTGGCTTACACGACTGCGTGAATTGGGGTGCCTCGGCTGCTTGAGGTGCCAGCAAACCGACGCTTGCGACGTTGAAAAAGATTTCCGGCATCTTTGGGTTGCAGGTGGGGTTTGTGCCGAGAACCGTTCCGCTACGTTCGTAAAAAAGGCACCCAAGAGAGGGCTCAGTTTCCGCCCTTGCCGGGTTAACCTGGGGCAAGCCCCAGACCCATCACGCAGCCATAGCCGGGGCAGGTTGCACATGCATCGGTGCAGCCTTGAATCGCTGTTTGGCTTGCCACACGTCATAGGCGCTTTGCTCGGCCAACCACAGACGGGCTTCGCCACCACGCGCCACACCCAGCCATGCTTCAATGCGCAGAGCCATTTCAGGCGAGATGGCAGCGCGGCCATTCAATACGCGAGACAACGCCACGCGAGACACGTCCAACTGCTTTGCGGCTTCGGTGACCTTCAGACCCAGCGCAGGCAGCACATCGTCACGCAGCGTCAGGCCGGGGTGCGGGGGGTTAAACATTCGTGCCATATCAATCTCCTAGTGGTAGTCCTGATAGTCCACCAGCACGGCATCCGTGCCCTCAAAGGTGAACGTCATTCGCCAATTGCCGCTGACCCAAACAGAAAAATGCCCCTTGAGTTCGCGCCCCTTGAGCGGGTGCAATCCCCAGCCTGGCAAGTTCATGCCCTGGGCGTTGGTCGTTTCGTTCAGGCGGCGCAGCATTGCAGCAAGTCGCGGGGCATGCACAGTTTGAATTCCGGCCATGCTTCCCTTTTCAAAAAAGGCTTTCAGGCCCTTGTGCCGGAATGTCTTGATCATGGATTATTGTATCGCGTAGAGATACACATTGCAAACTTCTGCGAAGGTCCAGCGGAAGCAGACTATCGACGTGCCGCCCAGGCGCAAAGGGAAGCGTTCTACAAAGCGGTTGTTTCAGGCGAGCTTGAGCGTTGGCCAGGCCGTCGCGGCCATGCGCAAAATCAGCCGTCTGACGCAGCCCGAGTTTGCCGCGCACCGGGGCATCAGCGCGCAGGCTTTGCGCCAGATCGAGAACGGAACCGGGAACCCGACAATTGCGACCTTGAACAAGATTTCTGCCATCTTTGGGTTGCAGGTGGGGTTTGTGCCGGTTGATGTGAAAGTGGCTTTCACGCAGGCGTGAATCGGCATTGAACAGCACCTTAAGTAGCAGACGTAAATCGATACACTGCCAATCTAGCCCAAAGTTTTACGCAATAGTGCTCTTTCCATTCACCTCCGCCGAATCCGTCACGGTGGCATTTCACGATGGCATTGTCTACAGTGCCGGCATCATTCTCGCAATGATCATCGGTGCCGTAATCGCCTCTCGAACCTTGCCGTCAGAACTGAGCCTCAAATGGGTCTGGAGTATGGGCAGCATTGCATTCGCCTGTTGCCTCGCACTGGACTACTCATCAAGCTATGGAGAATTCGCTTCGGCCGAAGTGAATGAGTCGGAGATCAAGCTGCTGTACGTTGGCCCCTTTGGGGGCGAAGTCATCCTGCCGCGCGAGTCGATTCAAACTATTCTGTTCGGACTGCCAGGAAAAATGGGCCAGCATTGCTACCTTCGAATTCAGCAAAAATCGGGAAAGAGCCATCGCAGTGGCACACGGCCGATGGCAGCAGAAGCCTGTAAAAATATGCGCATCCAAATCATGAGCATCCTGTCGATATGACCGATTTCTTTCCCCAGACACCCAGCATGAAAACCAGCCCTCCCGCCAAATCCCGTTCCAAGCCGGCTATACTCGTCTTCGCTCCGGGGTGCGATCCGCCAATTGTGGTGGAATCGCTGAGATGGCCAGACCCAAACCCGTGAACTTGACTCGGTTCGTACCGACGTAAGAAGAGCTGCCAGGATACTCGCCGCACATCACGCGCCTGCCGCCTGCCACACCTTTCGGAGCACCTGTGTACCAACACGCCGAAAGGATGACCCCGATGAACGCTCCCGACCGACTTGCCCTCAATTTTGCGGAATCGCTGACGCTGACGCGCGAGCCTTTCCCCGCCTCACGCAAGGTGTATGCCCCGGGTGTACTGCACCCCCAACTGCGCGTGCCCATGCGCGAGGTGGCGTTGAGCAACGGCGAGTCCGCCACGCTCTATGACACCTCCGGTCCGTACACCGAACGCGAGACCGACATCAACGTGCACCGCGGCCTGCCGACCCCACGCACCCCCTGGATTGAAGCGCGCGGCGACACCGAGGTTTACCCAGGCCGCGAGCGCAGGGCTCTGGACGACGGCACCAAGCATGAGGAACGCGAGGCCCAGCGAATCGAAGCGCTGCGGGCACAGGCAGCCGGCTTGCAGCGCACGCCACGCCGGGCCAAGTCGG
>JANMVO010000657.1:0-1992 GCA_031392805.1 Rhodoferax sp.
ATTGCCGCCGTGGAGCGCGCCAAAGAGTTGATCGCCGGTGGCGACTTCATGCAGGTGCAGGTGGGCCAGCGCATCAAAAAGCGCTACACCGAATCGCCGCTCTCGCTGTACCGCGCGCTGCGTTCGCTTAACCCCTCGCCCTACATGTATTACTACCATTTTGGCGACTTTCATGTGGTCGGGGCCAGCCCGGAGATTCTGGTGCGTCAGGAGCAAGTGGCGATCAACGGCAAAACAGAGCAAAAAATCACCATCCGCCCCCTGGCCGGCACCCGGCCACGCGGTGCCAGCCCGGAACTGGACAAAGCCGCAGAGATCGAACTCATCAACGACCCCAAAGAGCGCGCCGAGCACGTGATGCTGATCGATCTGGCGCGAAATGACATCGGCCGCATCGCCAAAACCGGCACGGTGAAGGTGACCGAGGCTTTCAACGTGGAGCGGTACAGCCACGTCATGCACATTGTCAGCAACGTTGAAGGCACGTTGATTGACGGCCCTGATGGACAAAAATTAGGCAGCATGGACGTGCTAAAAGCCACCTTCCCGGCAGGCACGCTGACCGGCGCGCCCAAGGTGCACGCGATGGAACTCATCGACCAGCTGGAGCCCACCAAGCGCGGCCTGTACGGCGGTGCCTGCGGCTACCTCAGCTACGCCGGCGACATGGACGTGGCGATTGCCATCCGCACCGGCATCATCAAGGACCAGATGCTTTACGTGCAGGCGGCGGCCGGTGTGGTGGCCGACTCCATTCCCGAACTGGAATGGAAGGAAACCGAAGCCAAGGCGCGCGCGCTGCTGCGGGCGTCTGAACTGGTTGAAGAGGGGCTGGAGTGAGCACCCCGCGCAGCACGATTCGGGCAACAGTGGAGTCACTGCGCCCACAACTCGCCAAGCAAGCTGTCGCTACGGCGATGTCCTTGGTGACGCCATCGGCAAGAGTGGTGACACCGTCCCCAAAATCGAGCGCTGTTCATTGGCCGGCTCAACCCGCCCGTGGCCATTTGGAAATGCTGGTGGATAGAGGTGGTGATCCAAAAATTCAGAGGACCCGCACATGAAACTCCTGATGATCGACAACTACGACAGCTTCACCTACAACCTCGTCCAGTATTTTGGCGAGTTAGGGGCCGAGGTTGAGGTTTTCCGCAATGATGAGATCACGCTGGAAGGCATTGCCGCCCGCGCCCCCGACCGGCTGGTGGTGTCCCCTGGCCCGTGCACGCCCAACGAGGCCGGTATTTCGGTGGCGGCCATCCAGCACTTTGCGGGCAAGCTGCCGATTCTGGGTGTCTGCCTGGGGCACCAGGCCATTGGCGCGGCCTTTGGCGGCAAAATAATCCGGGCGCAGCAGTTGATGCACGGCAAGACCAGCGTCATCAGCACCACGCAGACCGGTGTGTTCGCCGGGCTGCCTGAAAAATTCACCGTCAACCGCTACCACTCGCTGGCGATTGAGCGCGCCACTTGCCCGCCCGATCTGGCTGTGACCGCCTGGACCGATGACGGCGAGATCATGGGCGTGCTGCACACCGGCTTTGCCCAAGCCGTGCGAATTGAAGGCGTGCAGTTTCACCCGGAATCGATCCTCACCGAGCATGGGCATGCGATGCTGAAGAATTTTTTGAACTGACTGCGTCGCGTGCTCGAACTCGCACCGCAGAAGCGCTTGCTGAAGACTAATTTGAACGTCTTGCCAGCATCGACAACTAAGCAAAAATAATAGCTACCTGCGCATGAAACACGGGGGCTATGGGCCTGTTTGAAACCTAACCCGGGCACATTGACACGCTGCTGCCGGGCTGCACGCACTACCCTTTCGTCAGCGAGCATCTACAGGCGCAAGTCAGCGTCCACGTGACCCTGGTGGAAAACGGCGAGGCCGTGCCGCGGCAGACCCAGCGCTAGCTGCGAACGGGGATAGGATCAAAAGGGACGGGACAGGTTTGAAATAACCTATCGTTGTGTCGATTTAAATTAGACCGCCAC
>JANMVO010000698.1:0-6643 GCA_031392805.1 Rhodoferax sp.
AATTTCTCCCACTCGGGACGCGGCAATATCATCAGGCAACCGTGCGGGTGCTTGGTCAGGGTAAGCTGGCCCGAGGCAGTGGCGCTCAGAGCATCACGATGCCGGGTCGGCATGGAAAGCCGACCTTTAGCATCCAGACTGATTGACGAGGCACCTTGAAACACGACAGCACACCCTTTTTCGGCAAATATTCAAGAAAATGAAAATGAAAATGCAAAGGCATTTTTTACCACTTAATTGCACATTTTTGCACTGTATCAGCAAATCAGCACCAGACAAGAGGACTTGCGACAATTTTTACCAATGAAATCAATAACTTAGAATCAATTTTTGCTGTTAAATAAGACACAAAATCGTTCTAAACTAAGCACTTAGCGCGAAGTGTGAAAGTGATGTGTTAAGAAGAAAGCTACAAGATGTAGCGCGACAAATCCTCGTTACGGCTCAATTCACCCAGTCGCTCATCCACATAGGCCGCATCAATTGCGATGGTCTGCCCGCCAAGCGATACGGCGTTGAAACTGACTTCGTCAAGCAGGCGCTCCATCACCGTAGACAGGCGGC
The DNA here is from genome assembly GCA_031392805.1 of Rhodoferax sp. Classification (GTDB taxonomy): domain Bacteria; phylum Pseudomonadota; class Gammaproteobacteria; order Burkholderiales; family Burkholderiaceae_C; genus JANYCG01. Next base: position 565 of record JANMVO010000698.1, read on the forward strand.
GCGCACCAATGTTCTCGGTGCGCTCATTGACGTCGTAGGCAATATGGGCAATGCGGGTGATGCCATCCGGGGAGAATTCCACAGTCACGTTTTCGGTGGCCAGCAGGGCCTGGTATTGTTTGACCAGCGACGCATGCGTTTGCGTCAGGATCGCTTCAAAGTCCTGCACCGAGAGCGATTGCAGTTCAACCCGAATCGGAAAGCGCCCCTGCAGCTCGGGAATGAGATCGCTGGGCTTGCTCAGGTGAAACGCACCTGATGCAATGAACAAAATGTGATCGGTCTTGACCATGCCGTACTTGGTGGACACGGTTGTGCCTTCCACCAGCGGCAGCAGGTCGCGTTGCACGCCTTGGCGCGAAACCTCGGCACCGCTGCCTTCACTGCGCGATGTCACCTTGTCAATCTCATCAATAAACACGATGCCGTTTTGCTCCAGCATGTGCAGCGCCTGCGTCTTGATCTCTTCGTCGTTGACCAGTTTGCCAGCTTCTTCATCCACCGCGAGCTTCAGGGCTTCACTGATTTTCAGCTTGCGCGTCTGGCGTTTTTGCTGGCCCATTTGCCCGAACATGCCACGCAACTGCTCGGTCATTTCCTCCATGCCGGCAGGCCCCATGATTTCAAGCTGCGGGGCCGATTGAGCCACGTCCATTTCAATCTCGCGGTCTGCCAACTGTCCTTCCCGCAGCTTCTTGCGAAAGGCCTGGCGCGTGGCACTTCCAGACTCTTGCGCGTTGGGAAGTGCGGAAGAATCAATGCGTGGCCCGGGCACCAGAATGTCGAGGATGCGCTCTTCGGCAGCGTCCTCGGCACGCAAGCGCACCTTCTTCATCTCAGCCACGCGGGTCTGTTTGACGGCAACGTCAGCGAGGTCGCGGATGATGGCATCCACGTCTTTGCCAACGTAGCCGACTTCGGTGAACTTGGTGGCCTCCACCTTGATGAAGGGCGCCTCGGCGAGGCGCGCCAGCCGCCTGGCTATCTCGGTTTTCCCGACGCCCGTGGGGCCGATCATCAGGATGTTCTTGGGCGTGATTTCGCCTCGCAAGACCGGCTCCACCTGTTGCCTTCGCCAGCGGTTTCTCAACGCAATGGCGACGGCGCGTTTGGCCTGGTTTTGTCCAACGATGTGTTTGTCAAGTTCTGCGACGATTTCTTGAGGAGTCATGGATTCTCAAAGTGTGGGGGCCAGAGCCGGAAGGTTGTTTTTAGACCTATTCCAGCGTTTCGATGGTGTGATTCATGTTGGTGTAGATGCACAGCTCGCCTGCAATCTCCAGCGATTTTTTCACAATGTCCTGCGCCGACAAGTCTGTGTTCTCCAGCAGGGCAATGGCCGCTGCCTGGGCATAGGCACCGCCCGAGCCGATGGTCACGATGCCTTTTTCGGGCTCCAGCACATCACCACTGCCGGTGATGATGAGAGACGCCTCCCTGTCCGCCACCGCCAGCATGGCCTCGAGACGGCGCAACACGCGGTCGGTACGCCAGTCTTTGGTCAGCTCAATCGCTGCACGCACCAGATGGCCCTGGTGCTTTTCCAGCTTGGCTTCAAAGCGTTCGAACAGCGTAAAGGCATCTGCCGTGGCACCCGCGAATCCGGCCAGGACTTTGCCGTGGTAAAGCTTGCGTACTTTGCGGGCTGTGCCTTTGACCACAATATTGCCCAGTGTGACCTGACCATCGCCGCCAATGGCAACCTGGTCGCCCTGGGGCGTCTTGCGCCGCACGCTGATGATGGTGGTTCCGTGAAATTGTTCCATTTTTTTCAAATCAGGGCAGCAGGCCGAAATGCAAGCCTGGATGGGTGCAAGCCGCGGTTACAGCGCAATGCGAAGTGAGATGCAGCGCGATGGCGGGTTGAATCAGTTGGAGCGCAATACAACACGCGCGTGTTCGTTGATCCCAATGACGTTGAAAAATGCACCCACCAGCCTGTGCACGTCCCTGAACTGGACGTTGCAACCTTCGGTCTCGCGGTTGGCAACCCAGTTGAGGATGCTGCCAGCCGCGGAGAAATCAACGCGAATCAGTTTGGCACATGAGATGACGAGGCGCCCGGCACCCTGAAGACCAGCCTCAAGCTTTTGCAGGGCTTCGGCGGCATCGCCGACAATTTCTCCTGCCAGTTCCACTACGACGGCGGGCACTGATTCCAGTCCGATCGGCACGGTCATCGCCAGGTCACTGCCGCCGCCCGGCCAGCCAGAGGCCAGCGGATCCGCAGCCAGCCTGCTGCTCGCCGCCACGTTGCCCACCAGGCTCCTGCTTTCCTGGATATATTCGCAGCGCGCGTCCTGCCAGGATGGCGGGGACACTTCATAGGTGACACAGTAGTCAAGCGCCACCAATTCAAACTCGTCCTGCAAACGCATGATCCGCAAGGCGTCCATTCGAAGCTGCCACCACGCGGCATGAATGTCTTTGTCACCTGACTGTGTATAAGCTCTCAGGGTTTTTTCAAGATTGTCCACTCCGCCAAAACGCAAACGCACCCGCTGGGCGCACCAACTGGAAAACAGCCGGCTCAGGAGGTCCAGCGCATCGGGTGAAATGGCAGAAAGCTGGCTCCAGTTCAAATACCACGGAAGCGGCGCGCTGGCCAGGGCCGAGTGCAGCGCAACTATCGCGGCACTGTCCAGAGTGGCGGGGCACTCCCAGATGGCTTTGTCCGGCAGGGCCTCAGCAGTCGTGCCCCGGCTTGCAGCACCAGACTTGGGATCAAGCTGTTCAGGCATGGAGAACCAGGCGGGTGCCGAGCGGCCAAATCGCTCCGCGAATTCAAGGGCAATGCCCTCAAACCGGGCCTGCTGGCCGGTCGCCCGGTAGAAATCGAACAACGCAGCGGTCCAGATATCCGCTGAAGCAGGGGGCACACTTTCAGCCCGCACTGCCTCCAGCAAACCAGCTTCAGCGCCGGCGTCGTCGCCGTTGGCAAACCGGATGGCGGCGTCCTCCAGATCCGGGTCGGAAGCGTCATCGCTCAACTCAACTGCAAACAGCCTGGAGCTGGAAAATCCGGGGCCACCCCCGTCGTCATTGCGGTTGGGGGCGGGCATGGTCCCATTGCGTCCCTGGGCGGCTCTGGAGTTGCCGGTTTCCCGCTGCCTGGACTCATGTTCGTAAGCCTGTTGTCCGGTTTCAAGAGGCAATTGAGATGGCTGGGTCAGGGCAAAGCCCGTGCTGGTTTCAATCGCTGGCGGCAATGTGATGGAGGCGCTGTCAGAGCTTCTTGTGTCAAGTACGGAAGGCGCGGGAAAATTGGCCGCATTTCCGACCGGTTCAACCGGCTTTCCCTTCCACCACTGCTTGGACATTTGGGCTTCAATTTCATCAATCTTCTTGAGCGTGACCGCGCGCTCGCCGCCGTTGGAGGCGATGCTGCTCTGGAAAAAAGAGGGGCGCCCCGCAGGATCAATACCGGCACCCGGATCACGGCTGCGCATCTTGCGCAATTGATCAAACTCCCGCCGGCGCACAAAATCATTTTGCCGCTTGCGCTCGATCATCTCCTTGAGCGCCTGCTTGCTGTATCCGCTTTCAGGTTCAGGCTCATGACTGTCCAGATCTGCCCAACTCGTCATGGGGTTGCGGACAAACTTGGCCACTTTGGACAGCAAACCGGGATGGTTGTCTTGCGTGGCCATGGTTTCAATAGTCAGTTCTTGAATCGGAGCGGAGGATGGACTGTGCGACTGTGAAGCGCCTGCTGTTCACGAAAGCGTCAATCCCCAAACATTTTCTGCTTGAGTTCACGCCGCTGCTGCGCCTCAAGCGACAAGCTTGCGGTTGGACGGGCCAGCAGGCGGCCGACCCCGATAGGTTCACCAGTTTCATCGCAATACCCATAATCCCCTGCGTCGATGCGGTTAATCGATTGCTCAATTTTCTTCAGCAACTTGCGTTCACGGTCGCGCGTGCGCAACTCCAGTGCGTGCTCTTCTTCGATGGTGGCACGGTCGGCCGGGTCAGGCACCACCACGGTGTCTTCGCGCAGATGTTCCGTAGTTTCACCGGCACTGTTCAAAATATCCTGCTTGAGTATTGACAGCTTCAGGCGAAAAACCGCCAACTGTTTGTCGTTCATGTACTCGGCATCCGGCATGGCCATCAACTCATCGTCTGACAACTGCTCAACGGGTTTGGTTTTCCAGTTATTGGCCAATTTCGGGTCTTTTTTGGCAGCCGAGGGCAGCGGCGGAACAATCAGGGGCAAGGCCATAGTTTGCGTAAAACTGGACTTGGCAGCCGTTGACGCCACTGACTGTGCCATTGAGGGAACGGTTAGCTGGGCAAGCCGGGAAGAAGGCCGTCCCGCCTTCGTGGGCACCAAAGCGACTGGGGTGGCTGCAGATACCACAGCAGGGGCAGTGACTGGCGCAAACACGGCTTTGGCCAAAGGCTTGGCAACCGCCTTGGGAGCAACTTTGACGTCCTGCACTGCGCTATGCGTTTTGGTTTTGGGCGTGACTGGAGTAAAGGAGACTTTTGTGGCTTGCACCACCTTGTCTTTCGCTTTCAGTTCCTTTTTTCCCACAGGCTTGTCGGCTTTGCTGGGAATTGTGTTGGCGGTTTTGGGGGCGCTTTGAAGCACTGGCTTCTGGAGTGTGGATTTCAATGTGGCTTTCACGATAACTTTTGGGGCAAGCGCCTTGGCAGCGCCCGTTTTGGTCTCTTTGGTCACTTTGGCCGTTTCGGCAGCAGCAGTCTTGACGTGAGGTTTGGGCAGAGGCGTTGTCGTTGACTTTGAGCCTGCTTTAGGGGTGGCTTTGGGGGTGGCTTTGACAGTTACCCTGCTAGCTGATTTGGCATCAAAATTGCCGAGGGGTTGCACAGACGTTTTTTTTGCAGGCGCGCTGACGGCGGCTGTTTTGGGCGCCTTGCCCGGAACTTTGGCCGATCCTTTGGCGAATACTTGGGTATCGCCGACTTTAGCTTTCATCTCTGTACTCCTTCCAGAATGTGCCAGTGCATGCGCTTCTACAGCGGTCGCACCCGCGGAAGTTGTTTTGGCGACATCATCCGCCGTTATACCCTCAATGCGAGCGCTTGCGTGCTGACTTTCAGAGTTTTCACTGGCGCGCGAGTGTACCGGTTTCTCCATTCGGAAACCCATCAGTTGCAATATTGAGACAAACATGGTTCTGGCTTTCTGTTGATTGCGGCAGTGCTCTAAACCAGACTTTGTTCCAAGCCTTGCAGGAAGATGTCTTTGGGCAGATCAATGCCGATGAACACCATCTTGCTGGAGCGTGCCTCATCCGGCCCCCAGGGCGGCCCCAGGTCACTGCCCATGAGTTGATGCACACCCTGGAAAATCACCTTGCGATCGGTGCCTTGCATGTTCAATACGCCCTTGTAGCGCAACATTCTCGGGCCATAGATATTGACGATGGCGCCCAGAAAATCTTCCAGCCTGGCTGGTTCGAACGCGCGGTCTGACCTGAAGACAAAACTCTTGACGTCGTCATCATGGTGATGGTGGTGGCCAAGTGCATGACCATTCCCGGCGTGCTCAGCCTGATGCTGGTGGGACGGGTGGTCGCACTGCTCGCCGTGTTCATGGTCGTGACCCTCGTGGCCGTCATGGCCATGCTCTTCATCCTTGAGGAAATCCGGGTCAATGTCCAGCTTGGCATTGAGGTTGAAGCCGCGCAGGTCAAACACTTCCGACAGCGCAACCTCGCCAAAATGCACGGCCTTTTGCGGGGCGCGTGGGTTCATGTGCTTCAGGCGGTGCATCAGTGCATCGACCTCCTCTTTGGCGACCAGATCGGTCTTGCTGATGAAAATCTGGTCGGCAAACCCGACCTGGCGGCGCGCCTCCTGGCGATCATTGAGCTGCGTGGCCGCGTGTTTGGCATCGACCAGCGTCAGGATCGAATCCAGCAAATAGCTTTCGGCGATTTCATCGTCCATGAAGAAGGTTTGCGCCACCGGGCCGGGGTCGGCCAAACCGGTGGTCTCGATCACCACACGGTCAAAATCAAGCTCGCCCTTGCGCTTTTTCTCGGCCAGGTCACGCAGCGCACCGCGCAGGTCTTCGCGGATGGTGCAGCAGATGCAGCCATTGCTC
>JANMVO010000715.1:0-1927 GCA_031392805.1 Rhodoferax sp.
GCAGACGGCGCGGTGATGTACTACGCGGGGCGCTGGGGCTTGCACCGTGCATTGCCTGACCTGGAGGCGGCGGCGCGATTTTTAATGCAGATAGGCGGTGGCAATGTCTAACCCTATCGAGCATTTCCGGCTTGCCATTGCGGCGGCTGGCCTTGAAGCACCTGATGCAATTAACCCGGACGGCGCAATCCACCGATTCAGCACGAACGGCAGACGCGGTGATGATTCCGGCTGGTACATGCTGCACACCGACGGCATAGCGGCTGGCGCGTTTGGCTGCTGGCGCACCGGCCTGCAATCGAGCTGGTGCGCAAAATCAGACACGGCCATGACCGACGCAGAGCGCGACGGCCACTGGCAGCGCGTTGCGGCCATGAAAGCACAGCGCGAAGCCGACCTATTGGCAACCCAGCAACAGGCCAGCCAGACGGCGGCGGCAATGTGGCGGGACGCAGCGCAGGCACCGGCGGCGCATGAGTACCTGACCCGCAAGCGCATCAAGGCCCACGGCGTGAAGTTTGACGGGCACCGGCTGATAATCCCCATGCGCGACACGGCAGGCAAGCTGCACAGCCTGCAAACCATAGCCCCGGATGGTGATAAGCGATTTCACCCCGGCGGGCGTGTGAAGGGCTGCTATCACTCGATAGGAAAACCGGCGGGCGCTGTGGTGGTGTGCGAAGGCTACGCGACCGGCGCAAGCATCCATGAGGCAACCGGGCAGGCCGTGGCGGTGGCCTTCAACGCGGGCAACCTGGAAGCCGTGGCGCTGGCCTTGCGTGCCAAGTACCCGATGCTGAAAATCATCGTTGCGGCGGACGATGACCACCTGACCGACGGCAACCCCGGCATGACCAAAGCGACGGCAGCGGCGCTGGCAGTGGGCGGGCTGGTGGCTGTGCCAGCGTTTCCGGCGGGCCGACCTGACAAGGCCACGGATTTTAACGACCTGCACCAATTGAGCGGGGCTGATGCGGTGAAGACGTGCCTTGATGCTGCTATTGAATCAGTAGCTATGCACGCAAGCGATTCAGGGGCTACAGGCCAGATTGATCTATGGCCAGAGCTGCAAGCCTTGATTGTGCAGATTGACCCGCAGGAATACCCGCTAGACGCCTTGCCTGATGCGGTGCGCTGTGCGGTGCAGGAAGTGGCTGCATTCGTCAAAGCACCGATTCCGCTCATTGCCACATCGGCACTGGCAGCGCTGTCCCTAGCGATTCAGGCGCACACTGACGTAGAGCGGGCGGAAAGGCTATCCGGGCCGTGCGGTTTGTTCCTGCTGGCCATTGCCGATTCGGGCGAACGTAAATCGACGTGTGACGGGTTTTTTACGACGGCCATTCGCGACTATCAGGCACAGCAACAGGAAGCGGCCAAGCCCTTGATTCAGGCCTACAAGTCAGAGCATGACGCCTGGGAAGCGCAGCGCAGTGGTTTGAAAGAAAAGATCAAGGCGCTGGCCAAAGAGGGCAAACCCAGCACGGCGCAAGTGCAGCAATTGCACGACCTGGACGCAGACGAACCGGCGGCCCCACGCGTGCCCCGGCTGATCTATGGCGATGCCACGCCAGAGGCTTTGACCTATGCGCTGGCGAAGCACTGGCCATCGGGCGGCGTTATCAGTAGCGAAGCTGGCAGCGTGTTTGGCGGGCACGGCATGGGCGGCGATTCAGTCATGCGCAACCTGGCGGCGCTGAATCAGTTGTGGGACGGCGCAACCCTGCCCGTAGAGCGCAGATCGTCGGAGAGCTTCACTGTGCGGGGCGCACGGCTGACCATGGCCCTACAGGTGCAGGAAGCGACCATTCGCGCATTCTTTGACAGCACAAAAGGGCTGGCACGCGGGACAGGCTTTCTGGCGCGGTTTTTAGTGTCGTGGCCACAATCGACGCAGGGGATGCGCCACTTCACAGAAGCCCCGGCC
>JANMVO010000017.1:0-5940 GCA_031392805.1 Rhodoferax sp.
CTTGCCCCCCGAATGACCGCCAAGGGCTATGGCTCCAGCGAGGCGATGGTGGCTACCGGTCGCGACGACCCTTCGGACGCGTTGGACCGACGCATCGAACTCAAACCTGGGCCGTGTTCCTGACGCCCGATGTCCCTATGCAAGCCCAGTCTGTTGTGGCGCTGGCAGGGCCACTGCCCCGGTCGCTTCCTGACAGGTTGAGGCAAGTCAGCCGGCGGGTTTGCCGATCGGCATACAGAGCGGTCTTTCTGACACTGGCGGCCACTAGTGTCCTTCTTGCGCCAGCCATGGCGCAGACGGTCGACGCGCCACTGTTGCGAATTGACACCAGCGCCCATAGCGCCGCCATCCGCGCGCTCGACGTCGATGCGCGGGGCCGCTACAGCGTCACCGCATCAGAAGACAAAACGGCCCGCATTTGGGACCTCGCCAGCGGCCGCTTGCTGCAAACCTTGAGGCCGCCCGTAGGCCTGGGCAACGACGGACGGCTGTTCGCGGCGGCGATGACGCCCGACGGCGCAGTCGTCGCGGTGGGGGGCTGGTCCGCAGACAACGACGTCTATCTGTTCGAGAGGGCCAGTGGCACGATGATTCAGCGCATCTCGGGCTTGGCCAACACCATTACGCAGCTTGCTTTTGCGCCAGACGGCAAGTCACTGCTGATCGGCCTGTGGGGCAAGCACGGCGTGCGGCTGTTTGGCACAACGACGGGCTGGCGCAGCAGCACTGAACTGGGCAACGACACCCAATACGAAGGCGAGGTTTACGGTGCCCGTTTTTCGCCTGATGGCAAGCGGCTGGCCAGCGCCAGTGTGGACGGCACAGTGCGCGTGTACGACCTGAGCCAGCGACGCCTGAAGCTGATTCAAAGCGCGCGCCCCACCGGGGGTAGCCAGCCATATAGCGTGGCTTACGCGCCCGACGGCAGCCTGTTGGCCGTCAGTTTTTCCGACACCGCCGCGGTTGCGGTGTTGCAGGCCGACACCTTGCAACTAGCCTATGCGCCAAGCGCCGCCGGTATCGCCAACGGCAGCCTTGCGGCGCTGGCCTGGTCGGCTGACGGTCATACGCTGCTGGCGGGCGGAACATGGAAACGCGCCGATGGCAGGCACGGCCTGCGGGCGTGGGCAGACCGGGGTCGCGGCGCTGCCACCGATACCAGCCTGGCCAGCGACAGTATTGTGGCGTTGCGTGCACTCGCCGATGGGCGCGTTGTTTATGCAGCGGCTGACCCGGCCTGGGGCTGGGTGACACCAGGGTCCAGCGCAGGTGTGGGAGTAGGCGCGGGTACAGGCGCTGACCCCGGCGTTCCCGGGCACGCAAACCAGCAGTCGGTACAAAGTGGCCTGGTTGATTTTCGCGAGGGCCGGGCTGAGTTTCGCACGGCGCGCGACGGCAGTGCCATTGCGTTTGCTGCGCGCCGCGACAACGGCACGGTCGAGACACTCGGCTTTGATCTGAAGAGCGCGGCAGGGACTGCCCCGCAGCCCGGGTGGACACCCGCCAGCGCCAGTGGCAAGGGGCTGCAGATCACCGATTGGTTCGATGGCGTGCGCCCTCGCGTCAACGGCAGCCTGCTCGCGCTGACCGACAATGAAGTCTCCCTGTCGGCCGCCGTGGCACCCGACGGCAGCGCACTTGCACTGGGCACCAGTTTTTACCTGCGCTTTCTCAAGGCCAATGGCGCCACGCTGTGGCGCACAGCGGCGCCGGGCACCACCTGGCAGGTCAACATCTCTGGTGATGGCCGCTGGGTGATTGCCGGCTTTGGTGACGGCACGGTACGCTGGTACCGCGCCCGCGACGGGCTTGAACTGCTGGCCCTGCTGCCCCATGCCGACCGCAAACGCTGGGTCGCCTGGACACCCCAGGGCTACTACGCGGCCAGTCCAGGTGGCGAAGATTTGTTTGGCTGGCAGCTAAACCGCGGCCCGTCACGCGCGGCTGATTTTTACCCGGCTTCGCGGTTTCGGGCCACCTATTTCCGCCCAGACGTTGTTGCCGCCGTGCTGGCCACGGCCGACTTTGACGCCGCCTTGGGTCTGGCCAATCAGGCCCTCTCCCTACCCACACCACCGCCAGGCAGTCCAGCGGCCACAACGACCGATATTGAGTTGCAGACGCCGCCGGTGGTGACGGTGCTGTCGCCCAAGGACGGAGACAGTTTTTCCACCCATGAAGTCACGTTGCGCATCTCCATTCGCGCGCCAGCGGGTGCGCCGCCATTGAGCCTGCGGGCGCGGCTCAATGGCAGTATTTTTGAATTGCCGCAAGCCCAGGCCAGCACCTGGCTGGCTGGCAGAAATTTGGTGGTGGAGGCGGCGGCGGGGACAAGCGTCGGGGTCGGGGGGCGGGAATCGCAGCCAGTGCTGTATGAGCAACGCATCACGCTGCCGCCCCAAGATGCCGAGCTGATGGTTTTCGCCGATAACCGCAACGGCTACTCAACCCCCGGCGTGGTGCACCTGACGTGGGCCGGCACGAAAAACAGCACCGGCACGGTTGCGGCTGCAGAACCCGTGGCACGGACCCGGCCTGCTGCCCGACCCGCGACCCGACCCGAAGATGCGGCTGACCTTCGCCCTGCCTTGTATGTGCTTGCCGTGGGCGTCAGCAAATATAAAGACGCCGGCATCCAGCTGGCTTTTGCGGCCAAGGACGCGTCTGACTTCGCCAACGTTTTCAAGCTCCAGGAAAATCAGCTCTACCGCAGGGTGGAGGTCAAGCTGCTGACCGACGCCAACGCCCGGCGCGATGACATTCTGGACGGCCTTGAATGGATCCGCCGCGAAATGACGTCGCGTGACGTCGGCGTGGTGTTTATGGCCGGCCATGGCATCAACGACAGCGATGGCGTCTACTACTACCTGCCACAGGACGCCGATCCCGAAAGGCTTAAACGCTCTGCTGTCATCTTCACCGAGATTCGCAACACCCTGGCTGCGCTGCCGGGCAAAGCCCTCTTTTTTGTTGACACCTGCCACTCGGGCAATGTGTTGGGCACCGGACGGCGTGCCCTTGGCAATGACCTGACATCGGTGGTCAACGAGTTGTCCAGTGCAGAAAACGGCGTCATCGTGTTCGCCGCTTCTACCGGGCGTCAGTTTGCCCAGGAATCATCCGAGTGGCGCAATGGCGCTTTCACCCGCGCGGTGGTCGAAGGCATGAGCGGCAAAGCCGATGTCGCGCGGACCGGCCGGGTCACCCACAAAATGCTGGACCTCTATGTGTCCGAGCGCGTGAAAGCCATGACACGGGGCTCCCAGTCGCCAGTGACCATCGTGCCGCTGGGCATTTCTGACTTTCCGGTAGCGATTTCGCGCTGATTTAATGGCAAATCTCAGCCGTGCAATTTGACAGCCACCTGCGCCACGCGCTTGCCGTAAGCCATCGCCGTGTCCAGATCACCCTTGGGAATGGCACTGGCGGGGTCTTGCGGGCCAACCTGGGCCATCACGCCTGAATTGGAACCAATGCGGTTGATGGTGCCGTCATTCAGCGCGGACTGGCCAACCCAGATCATGCCCTGCTGCATGGCCAGGGTGATGAAATACTGGATCGTTGAAAGCTTGTCGCCACTCGGGCTGGCCGAGCAGGTAAAGCCACCGGCCACTTTGTCTTTCCAGGCGCTCACGAACCATTTTTTGCTGGTGGCATCGGCGAATTTCTTGAACTGCCAGCTCGCCATGCCCATGTAAGTGGGGCTACCCATGATGATGGCGTCGGCCGCGTCAAGCGTGGCCCATTGCGCACCGGTCAGGTCACCATTGGCATCAATGACCACCAACTCTGCGCTGGCACCTTCCGCGACGAATTCAGCAACACGGTGGGTGTGACCATAACTTGAATGAAATACAACTGCTACTTTTGCCATGATAAATTTTCTGATTGAGGGAGTAAGAGAAGAAATCGGTAGAGCGTTAAAAGAAAATGAAAATGCCGAATTAAAAAGGGAAATGGAAACTGGGTTGGCGCGTGACGAATGCCGTACTGATGTCGTGCCAATGACGTGCCAATGACGTAACTAATGATGCAATCAGTACTGCCTGGGCATCAGGCTCCGCACAGCGGGCTCAGGCACCGCGCCTGGCGTCAAGGCTCCAGGCCCCGGCACCATGTGCGGCCAGCACCAGCAGGCCACCAATCACGGCGATGTTCTTGTAAAACATGAGTTGCTGAATCATGGCCTGCTCGGCGGGCACACCCCAAAAATTGTGGAAGATGAAGGTGGACGCCAGGGTGAACGCGGCCAGCGCCAGCGCCGCCCAGCGCGTGCCAAAACCGGCAATCAGCGCCAGCGCACCGCCGATTTCAACAATGATCGCGATCACCGCACCGAGTGACGGCATCGGCAGGCCTCTGGAGGCAATATAGCCCACCGTACCGGCAAAGCCACCGATTTTGCCGATGCCCGCAGGCAGAAACAGCATAGCCAGCAACACGCGGCCAACCAGGGTCAGGGGGTTTTGAAGGCTTGAGAACATGGTGAATTCCTTTAAGAATGGAGGGAGAAGTAAAAACAACAGGCGGTTCAGGCCGCCAGGTCAAACACCAGCACCTCGGCGTCTTTGCCCTGGGACAACTCAAGCCGGCTCTCGCCGGCCAACAAAGCGGCGTCACCGGCAGCCAACTTTTGACCATTGACCAGCAGCTCGCCACGCACCAGGTGCACATAGTTTTTGCGCATCGGGTCCAGCGGCAAGCGCGCGGTCTCGCCGCCGTCAAACAAACCGGCGTACACAGAGGCATCCGCATGAATCGTCACTGAGCCTTGTGCACCCTCATTGGACGCCACCAGGCGCAGCTTGCCACGCTTCTCGGCGTCGACAAACGACTTCTGCTCGTAGCTGGGTGCAATGCCGGTCACATTCGGCTTGATCCAGACCTGCAGGAAATGCGTGGTGTCGTTGGGTGCATGGTTGAATTCACTGTGCTGCACGCCGCTGCCCGCACTCATGCGCTGCACGTCGCCGGGGGGAATGCCTTTGACATTGCCCATCGTGTCCTTGTGGGCCAGATTGCCCGACAGCACATAACTGATGATTTCCATGTCGCGGTGGCCATGCGTGCCAAAGCCGGTGCCTGGTGCAATGCGGTCCTCGTTGATCACGCGCAGGTTGCCAAAACCCATGTGCTCGGGGTCGTGATAACCCGCAAATGAAAAACTGTGGAACGACTTGAGCCAGCCATGGTCGGCGTAGCCGCGGTCTCGTGATTTGCGAAGGGTCAACATGGTCTGGCTCCGGGTATTTGGATTGTGCTTGGTTTGTGTTTGGCTTTGCTTTGTCGCTGACTTGAACTGTAGCCTGCCTGCGGCATTTGCGGTCCATTGGAAATTGATGGCATCATTCGAAATATTTGAATATACATGGCAATTTCATGCAAAATCCCCGTGATGTGTTAACGCCAGACGCGCTGGCGATGTTGCAGGCCATTCAGGCTGCGGGCAGCTTTGCTGCGGCTGCGAGAAGCCTCGGCCTGGTGCCCAGCGCCCTGACCTACCGGGTGCGCCAGATTGAGGACGCGCTGGACGTGCTGCTGTTTGACCGCAGCTCCCGCCAGGCCCGCCTGACGGAAGCCGGTGCCGAACTGATGCGCGAAGGCGCGCGCCTGCTGGTGGAGATTGATGCGGTGGCCAACCGGGTGAAACGCGTGGCGACGGGATGGGAGCCGCAGCTCACGATTGCGCTGGACAGCATCGTCTCCAGGCCCACCGTGATGGAGTTGTGCGAAGGATTCTTTGCGCTCAATCCCCCTACCCGCATCAAGCTGCGCGACGAGGCACTGTCAGGCACCATGCTGGCGCTGACCTCGGGGCAATCAGACCTGGCGATCGGCGTGGCACTGGAACCTGGCAGCAGCGCGGGCATCCAGGGCAAGCCACTGGGCACGCTCAGCTTTGTCTACGCCGTCGCACCGCACCACGCGCTGGCTGCAGCG
>JANMVO010000038.1:0-3694 GCA_031392805.1 Rhodoferax sp.
ATTGATAATTCTGATCGCCAGCCGTGCACGGCCATCAGTTTGATCTTGGCGAAGGCTGCAACAGCACCACCAGCGCTCCCGCGCCGCCATCGGCCGGTTTGGCCTGCACAAAGGCCAACACTTCCTTCTTTTGCACCAGCCAGCTATGCACCTTGCTCTTGAGCACGGGCGTCTTGCCGGGGGAGCCCAGGCCCTTGCCGTGCACCACGCGCACGCAGCGGATGCCGTGCCTGATTTTGCTGTAAATTCAGAAGCGGCAAATGTAATTTAGACGTGGGTTACGGTCTAAAACCTTCACATACGACGCCTGACATTAATTTCGGAACTCAAGCTGCGAGAGCAATGGGTATAACTCGTCGAGGCATTTCATCAAAGGTTTGCCCGTTGAGCTCTCTTCCAAAGCGTTCTTTTCTGACACCGCCCCATTGCTTAAAGAAAAATGAAATGTCCTGAGCCAAACATTGCTTACGGATGTCTTGAACCCAAGGTTCTTTCATGACGCGGGCTTTCGGGCCAGACTCACCGCCCACAATGGCCCAGTGAATGCCATTTAAATTCATGTTTGATAGTGGACCAATCAGCGGCTCGCAAGACAAAAAGCGAATACGGGCCGGCACGCGGCGCAAGTCATCGATCCGGTGTATCACGCGCTTGTCCTCAACACTGACACCCATCCAAATATTATCCGGCCAAGGTAAGCGTGGTGCCATTTCAGCCAGACGGTCTGATCGCTTGGTCAAGATTTGAAACGTGTGCTGTGGTGCCTTCACCATGGTGTCAAAAACACGGGAAATGAAATCCTCAGGAACTGCATCCTGAAAGAGATCACTCATCGAATTGACAAAAACAACTCGGGGCTTTTTCCAACGCAGCGGTTGGTCAATCAGGTCGTTGTGCAAAGTCGGAACAAAGCCGTCGATATAGCGGACGCTTCCCATGGCTTGGAGGCGATTGGCCATGCGCGCTGCGTAGCAATTTTTGCAACCTTGAGAAATTTTGATGCAACCCGTCACCGGGTTCCAAGTCATTTCAGTCCATTCGATGCTTGATCGGCCTGCCATATGTAGAACTTGCGCCTCAATTAAAACAATTCACCTTGGGGCCCGATATTTTTGATTTTTGACCAGAAATTGGCCGCAAGTGGGTGACGCGATGCGAATGCAAGCCAGTAGATCCAGCGATTTTTGCTGTTGATGATAGCTTGTGGGTCCGACGTCGCAGAAAATCCAGTGTCGCTAATCACACGGTTCCAGTGATTGAACACGGCTCGAAGTTTGTCTTCACTGGTCATGGTTGACGAAATGGCACCCCTCCAGCCTGGTGCCACTTTGTCCAAGGGAGAGTCTGCTGAATCAAAATACCGATCAATGTTCCGCTGAACCTCCATCGTGCTGAAATGCACAATAAAGTCAACATACTTGAGCGTGGAAAATCGTTCGATTAGGTCATAACTCAGCCCTTCTAAATTGAAGGGGTCAATCAAAACCAGCGCAAAGGTGCTTTGGTTCATGGTGGAAAGCATTTTTTCCGCGCACTCCCCAGCTTCGCCCGAGAAACTGGTTACTGGCGCACCGTGCAGACGGGATTCGCAAGCGTCCACGTAGGCTTGGTTTTTGTCAGCGATCAGCACGCGTCTGAAGGGGGCGGAGGCAAAACCGGGCTCGTTGCTGGCCTTCCAGGCCACAACTGCGCTGCCGTCGATGAGCGTAGAGCTGTCTTTGATTCTGGCCCGGCCTGGTCCGCAATACAGATCAACGAATACGGTGTCGGGGAATTTCGCTCGGGTAGTGCTCGAAATCTTGATGTAATGCGAAATGATTTCGTGCTTGCGCTCAGCCCATTTGCCCACTTCACTGACAGGCAAACCATCGTGCGAGTCGAGTTCGGATTGAGGTGAATTTGCCATACCTAATTATACTGTATATATAACCAGTTTTACGGGCAAGATATTTGCCGTGGCCGGGAGTTTTTCAGTTTGCAATCGCTCTGACCTAAGCCGCAGCGAATTGCTTAACCGAGGTTGCAATTGCTGAGCCACCGATTGAGAGATTTTATAAAGCTATATATTTAATAGCATGTAAAGTTTTTTATTGGACAAGGGATTGCGCGAATGTTTCGATAGCTTTGGCTGCTAACCGATTAAGGGCATCAGTTTGATCTTGGCGAAGGCTGCAGCAGCACCACCAGCGCTCCCGCGCCTCCATCGGCCGGTTTGGCCTGCACAAAGGCCAGCACCTCCTTCTTTTGCACCAGCCAGCTGTGCACCTTGCTCTTGAGCACGGGGGCTTTGCCGGGGGAACCCAGGCCCTTGCCGTGCACCACGCGCACGCAGCGGATGCCGTGTTTGTGCGCTTCACGGATGAAGCCGCTCAAGCGCTCACGCGCTTCATCGCTGCGCAGGCCGTGCAGATCCAGCTGGCGCTGGATGCTCCAGTCGCCACGGCGCAGCTTGTGGGTCACATCGGTGCCAATGCCAGGGCGGCGAAAGCTCAAATGCTCATCCACATCAAGCAGGGTGCTGACGTCAAATTCATCGCTGATGGCCTCGCGCAGCACCGCCTGGTCGTCAAGCTGCTGTTGTCGGGGTTCGGGCGCTGGTTGCTTTTGTTTTAATAGCACCTTAGGCTTGTTTAACAAGGGCTGCACGGTGCCAGCGGCAGTAATGAAGAGATTTTTATCGGCTTTTGCGCGGGCCGCTGTGCGGGCGTGTTCAGCCGCCGCCAGCGCCCGCGCGATGGCCTGCGCTGCGATTTCACGCTTGACGTGCTTCAGGTCAGCCATGGCGTTGACTGTGAGTGACTTGGCGATTCCCGATACCGGCCTTGCCGGTGCCCCGTGAGGCGTCATCACACTGTGCGGCGTGTTCGCATCAAGCCGCGCAATGCCACTGCGCGGCGGGTTCACATCAACCCCCGTTCCGCCATCGACAGCGTTTCGCCGGTGCCCACAATCACGTGGTCCAGCACCCGCACATCCACCAGCGCCAGCGCCGCCTTGAGGGTGCCCGTCAATGCCTCGTCGGCGCGCGACGGCTGCACCGAGCCGCTGGGGTGGTTGTGCGCCAGCACCACGGCCGTGGCCTGGTGGTGCAGCGCGCGCAGCACCACTTCCCGCGGGTAAACGCTGGTCTGGGTCACGGTGCCGCGAAACAATTCCTCCAGCGCCAACATGCGGTTTTGCACGTCTAAAAACAGCACCGCAAAGACCTCATGGTTCCTGGCCGACAGGTGCAGCTGCAAATAGTTTTTGACGGCATCGGGCGTGGCAAACACCGTGCGTTCCTTGAGCTGCTGGGCCATCGCCCGGCGCGCCAGCTCCAGCACGGCGACCAGCTCGGAGCGCTTGGCCGGGCCCAGACCCTTGACGCGCTTGAGATCGTCTGCAGTGGCATGCAGCAGGCCGGCAATGCCATCAAAGCCCTGGTCCCCGGTGTCGTTCATTTTCAGGTGCAGCAGTTCATCGGCCATCTGCAGCACACCCTTGCCCTTGATGCCGGTTCGCAGCAGCAAGGCCAGCAGCTCGACATCGCTCAAGGCGCCGGGGCCGCGCGCCAGCAGCTTTTCGCGCGGGCGGGCATCGGGGGGAAGGTTCTTGATAGTCATGGAGTTTCTACAATGCAGGCATCTGCGCCAACTGGGCGCAGCGCCGCCCCAAGTTTATCGAGAGTTTTATGACACCCACCATTGCCCGTGTC
>JANMVO010000049.1:0-5717 GCA_031392805.1 Rhodoferax sp.
GAGCACGGTGGCACAGCCGCATGGTTAATCAATCGGTCATGCCGCATTGCACAGTTTGCGCGGCCAGCAACTGCACGCACACCTGCGGGTCGATACCCACCAGATAGCCGCGCCGTCCGCCATTGATGAGGATTGTTGGCAATTCAAGAATAGACGCTTCGATGAAGACCGGCATGCTGCGACGCGTTGCAAAAGGCGAGGTGCCGCCCACCAGATAACCGCTGTGCCGATTGGCCACCTCGGGCTGGCACAGTGCCACCGACTTGGCGCCGATCTGCCGCGCCAGGTTCTTGGTGGACACCTTGCGGTTGCCATGCATCAGCACCACCATCGGCTTGGCGTCCTGGTCCTGCATGATGAGCGTCTTCACGACCATGAAAGGATCAAACCCCAGCACCTGTGCACTGTGTTGCGCGCCGCCGTGCTCCAGGTAATCATACGGATGCTCGGTGAAGGGCACCTTGCTGGCCTTGAGCATGGCGGTGGCGGGAGTTTCGGAAATGTGTACTTTTTTGACCACGAAGGTTATTCTCTCCCTCGGCTTGTCAAACATCATGATGGCATATAGGTTGGCGGCCACTGGCGACGTGCAAGGCGCTGGCTGTTCTGGACCGGCTTGATGCCGTGAAAGACAACAAATAGCGCATTGGCTTCTGCCCGGTTTGGGTGGTCCGCTGGACGCGGTGGTACAGACTTGCTAACCCTCCCGCGCAGCCTCACCGCCCAACAACCGCGAACAACATCAAAGCGCCGGGTCCCGCATCTCCCACCGAATTTTGTCAATCGCGGCCAGCAACTCCGGCGACACCGTGGTGCCCCACGCATCCAGACACTCATCCAGCTGCGCCACAGACGTCACTCCAATGAGGGTGCTGGCCACGCGCCAGTTGGTATAGCAAAACGCCAGCGCCATCCGGGTGGGCGTGAGGCCATGCTCACGGGCCAGCGCGTTGTAGCGGCGCGCGGCGGCCAGTGCTTCAGGGCGGCCCCAGCGCTGCTGGCGCATAGACTCAAATTTGGCAATGCGCGCGTCCGCCGGTGCGGTCGGGCCACTCGTACCACCGACGTCGTACTTGCCCGTGAGCAAGCCAAAACCCAGCGGCGAATACGCCAGCAGTGACACACCCAGGCGGTGCATCGACTCGTCCAGAGCGTTGTCCACCGTGCGGTTGATCAGGCAGTAGGGGTTTTGCACGGTGGCCACGCGCGGCAGGCCGTGCTGTTCGGCCAGACGCACAAACTCATGCACGCCATAGGGCGTCTCATTGGACAGGCCAATGGCGCGCACCTTGCCTGCCTTCACCAGGCCGTCCAGCGCCTGGAGCTGCTCATGAATCGACGTCGCAGGCAGGTCCTTGGCCGGGTCGAAATACGTGATGCCGAAGGCGGGCACGTGGCGCACCGGCCAGTGAATCTGGTAGAGGTCAATCACGTCGGTTTGCAGGCGACGCAACGAGCCCTCGCAAGACGCGACGATGTCTTTGGCAGTGACCTGCGTGCTGCCGTTGCGTAGCCAGTCCATGCCGCGTGCCGGGCCGGCCAGTTTGCTCGCCAGCACCACTTTCTGGCGCGCGCCGGGCCGCTTTGTAAACCAGTTCCCCAGGATGGTCTCGGTACAACCATAGGTCTGCGCGCGGGCCGGCACAGCGTACATCTCGGCCGTGTCCAGAAAATTGACGCCGCGCGCCAGAGAGCGGTCCAGAATGGCATGTGCACCCGGTTCATCGACCTGCTCGCCAAAGGTCATGGTGCCGAGGCAGATTGGGGTGACGTGAAGGGTGCTTTGACCCAGTTGAATCGTCTTGTGGATCATGGCAGTGTCCGAGGTTTTTTCAGAAGCTTGAGTTTACGGGTTGCCATGTGCGAGCCGGTGATTGGGCTGCATCCTCAGGCTGCGTCATTGGGCGGCTATTTTGGCGCGCTCCTCTTCCCGCAATCGCAACACACGGCGCTGCACCTTGCCGGTGGTGGTCATGGGTAACTCGTCGACAAACTCGATTTCTTTCGGATATTCATAGGGGGCCAGCTTGTCTTTGACGTGGGCTTGCAGTTCAGCTACCAATTCAAGGTCAAATAGCTCTCTGGCCCTTGTGGAATATGCACGGGAAGCTATAATGTCAGGAGCAAGCACCACATAGGCCTTGACCACGGCCCCGCGCGCGGCATCAGGCTTGGGCACGACGGCTGAGTTGGCCACCGCCGGGTGCTTGACCAGGCAGTTCTCCACTTCGCCTGGGCCAATGCGGTAGCCGGCTGCCTTGAACACGTCGTCAGACCGGCCCTGGTACCAGAGGTAGCCGTCGGCATCGCGCGTGGCCAGGTCTCCCGTGCGGCACCAGTCATCAACGCCATTTTTACCGGTGAATTTGCCGAGAGTGGCCGCGTCGTTTTTCCAGTAGCCCAAAAAGAAAATCGGATCGGGGTGGCCATGCCCGTCGAAACGGTTGACCGCGACGTCGCCAGGCACACCGTGCGGGCATTCATTGCCATCGTCGTCAATGACTTGCACGCGATGGCCAGGGTAACCTTTGCCCATGCTGCCGGGTTTTGAAGGCCAGTATTTATTGCAATTGCCAACGATGTAGTTGATTTCCGTCTGGCCAAACATTTCATTGGGGCGCAGCCCGAGTTGCCGCTCGCAGTAGTCAAACACGGCGTCCCCCATCGCCTCGCCTGCGCTCATGATGGCTTGCAGCTTGAGCTTGAACTGCTGGCGCACTGTGATGCCGGTCCTACCGGGATACGCCTTCATCATGGCCTTGAGCGCGGTGGGAAATATAAACGTGTGGGTTACAGCGCAATCACGCATCAGTTCGATGGCGCTTTGAGGGTTGAAGCGGCCATTGAACGCAACAATGGGGCGGCCGAAATAAAGGGTAGGCAACAAAGCATCCATCAATCCACCGGTCCAGGCCCAGTCTGCCGGGGACCAGAACACGGCATCAGAAGATGCGTTGGTTTTTCCGTCGAACCCAAACCAGTTCTGGCTGCACACAAAACCGCTGAGGTTGCCGATTAACGCCCGGTGCGGCAGGAGCGCGCCTTTGGCCGGTCCGGTGGTGCCGCTGGTGTAGATCAGTATGGCGGGATCATCGGCCAACGTGAGGATGGGGGTGAAACGGTCCGACGCCTGCCGCAGCGCTGGTCCAAAGCTGACATCGGCGGTACTGCCTGGCGTGGCAGGGTCGGGCGTCGGTGAAGCGCCGTCTGTCGCCCGAAGCGCCACGCCGACGGTAACCCGCAGATGCGGGCAGCGAGCACGAACCGATTGCACGTTGGCAGCGGCGCTTGCGTCGCAGATCGCCACCACGGCTTCGCTGTCGTTGAGCCGGTATTCCAGTGCCTCCGGGCCAAACAACATGGAGAGCGGCATGGCCACGGCCCCCATTTGCAGCACCGCCATGTAGGCCACTGCGGTCTCAAAACACTGCGGCATGACGATGGCCACCCGGTCACCCCGCTTGACTCCGTTTGCCTTGAGCACATTCGAGAGCCGATTGGCCTGCCACTGAAGCTGGGCATAGGAATGCCCTGTGGAATGGCCTTCCCCGAAAATTGGTGAACGATTTATGCCGCTAGCCTTGGTGCAATATGCATATACAGCTATTTTATTAGTAGCATCTGGCAAATTGGCCCACTGCGCGCAGCACGCGTGCGCGATATTGAAATGCGTTGGCACCCGCCACTGAAAGCTGCCGTGCATGCGGGCATAGTGGTCGACGCACTGGTCTTGCGGCTTGTCTCTGTGTTGACTGACATTCACGGCAGGTCTTTCGTATGATGGATGCGATGCAATTAGACGGACGATGAATGTACCAAGTCAAACGAATTTCCCACAGCGAGTTTGTCCCTATACGCAATCTCAATTACCACGTGCGGGTCTGGGGCAAGCCCAATCCGGATTTGGCGCCACTGGTGCTGGTGCACGGCTGGATGGATGTGGCTGCAAGCTACCAGTTTTTGGTCGATTCACTGTCAGTGGCCTTCTTCGAGAAGCGCCACATCATTGCGCCCGACTGGCGCGGCTACGGCCTGACCACCGCTGCGCCGGTGGACAACTACTGGTTTGCCGATTACCTGGCCGACCTGGATTTTCTGCTGGACCATTACTCACCCGACAAACCTGTTGACTTGGTGGGCCACAGCATGGGTGGCAATGTGGTGATGCAATACGCCGGGGTTCGCCCGGGCCGCATCCGCCGCCTCGTCGACCTTGAAGGCTTTGGCATGCCCGTCGGGCACGCCACGCAGGCACCCAAGCGCCTGTCGACCTGGATGGATGAGCTCAAGGCATTGAAGGCCGGCAGCATCAAGCTCAAAACCTATGACAGCGCCGAGGGCGTGGCCAATCGCTTGAAAAAGACCAACCCGCGCCTGGCGCGTGATGAGGCCGGGCATGAGCGCGCAGCGTGGCTGTCGCACCAGTGGGCGGTTGAAAACAGCCAGGGCCGGTGGGAGATTCTGGGCGACGCAGCGCACCGGATTTCAGGGGCCAGTGTGTCGCACGTTGACGAAGTGCTGGCCATGTACGCCGCCATTGCCGCGCCCACCCTGTTTGTGGGTGCCTCAGACGACTCCATGGTGGGCTGGCATGGCGCGCGGTTCACCCTGGCCGAGTTCCACGAGCGGCTCAACTCGGTGCCGCAGGTCACCCGCGCCGTCATTCCTGATTCCGGGCACATGCTGCACCACGACCAGCCGCAGGCGCTGGCGCGGTTGATCGAAGACTTCGTGGCCTGAGATAACGCGGGACGGCATAAGCTGCGGCAGCACGTGCAGCCACGTAGCGCGCGGAGCCTGCCGCCCGGCGTGAGAAAATACGCGGTTGGACCTTCCAGGTGACGCCCCCAGCCGGATCTCACCGCATTTTCAGGACACTTCCCATGGACATCGAACGCATCAACCAAATTGGCACCCAGCTCTCCGACTTGAGCGCACGCACCATCGAGTTACGGGGGTATCTTTGACTACCCTGCCAAAGCAGAGCGGCTGAGAACCGTCAACGCCTCGCTCGAAGACCCCACCGTCTGGAACGATAGCAAAAAAGCGCAGGAGCTGGGCCGCGAGAAAAAAACGCTGGACGGCGTGGTCGGCACGCTGGACACGCTGGCCAGCGAACTGGCCGACAACACCGAGCTGTACGACATGTCCAAGGCCGATGGCGATGAAGCCGGCCTGCTGACGATTGAGGGCGACACCGCCAAGCTCGCGGCCACCATAGCGCAGATGGAGTTCCGGCGCATGTTCAACAACCCGGCCGACCCGCTGAACGCGTTTCTCGACATCCAGGCCGGCGCTGGCGGCACCGAGGCGTGTGACTGGGCCAGCATGCTGCTGCGCCAGTACCTCAAATACGCCGAGCGCAAGGGCTTCAAGGCGACGATTGAAGACGAGTCGGCCGGGGACACGGCAGGCATCAAGGGCGCCACCATCAAGGTCGAAGGCGAATACGCGTTTGGCTTGCTGCGCACCGAGACCGGCGTGCACCGGCTGGTGCGCAAATCGCCGTTCGACTCAAGCGGCGGGCGCCACACCAGCTTTGCCAGCGTGTTTGTCTACCCCGAGATTGACGACTCCATCGTCATCGACATCAATCCGTCTGACGTGCGCGTGGACACCTTCCGCGCCAGCGGCGCCGGGGGCCAGCACATCAACAAGACCGACTCGGCCGTGCGCCTGACCCACCTGCCCACCGGCATCGTGGTGCAGTGCCAGGA
>JANMVO010000057.1:0-6993 GCA_031392805.1 Rhodoferax sp.
CTGACAAGGATCACCGCAATCACCACGACGCTGCGCTTGTTGGCGAACTCACCCATCAACCTGCGGCTGCTGGTGTAGCGGATCAGGGGAACCACGGCAAAGGGCAGTTGAAGGCTCAGGACCACCTGGCTGGCCAGCAGCAGCTTGGAAATCCCGCTGTCGCCGTATGACAACGTCACAAACAGCGCCGGCACGATGGCGATTGATCGGGTCAACATGCGGCGCGCCCAAGGCGCCATTCTGAGCCTGACGTAGCCCTCCATCACGATCTGGCCGGCCAGGGTCGCAGTCACTGCGGAACTCTGGCCCGAGGCCAGCAGTGCCACCGCGAACAGCACGCTGGCAACCGTGGTGCCGGTCAGTGGTCCCAGCAGCTTGTAGGCATCCTGCAGTTCAGCGACTTCGTGGTGGCCACTGGTATGGAACACGGCGGACGAAGTGATCAAAATCGCAGCGTTGATCAGGAAAGCAATGCCCAGCGCGATGAGAATGTCGGCGGAAGCGAACTTCAGCGCGCTGCGCTTGCCCGGCCCGTCCAGGGCGAAGCAGCGGGTTTGCACAATCGCTGAATGCAGGTAGAGGTTGTGGGGCATGACGGTGGCGCCGAGAATGCCCATCGCGATGTAGAGCTTGCGCGGATCACTGACCGTGCTGGCCGAGGGAATGAAGCCGGCCAGTACGTCGTGCCATTGGGGCTGTGCCAGCGACAGGTTCACGGCAAAGCAGAGAAACACGATCCCGACCAGACTGATCACAAACGCCTCAAGATAGCGAAAGCCACGCTGTTGCAGCCACAGGATCGTCAACACGTCCAGCACGGTCAGCGCCACGCCCCATGCCAGCGGTATGTTGAAAAGGAGATTGAGCGCGATGGCAGTGCCGATGACTTCGGCAAGGTCGCAGGCGCAGATGGCCACTTCACAGGCCAGCCACTGTGCAATCGCCGAGGGCCGCGACGAGGTCTCGCGGCACGCCTGCGCCAAATCCATACCGGTGACGATGCCCAACCGTGTGCACAATACTTGGAGGAACATTGCCATCAAGCTTGAGAGCAGGACGATCCAGAGCAGCGAATAGCCGTAGGCGGAGCCGCCCGCCACGCTGGTTGCCCAGTTTCCCGGATCCATGTAGCCCACTGCGATCAGGTAGCCCGGGCCGACGAAACTGAATAGTCTTCGAAACCAGTGTCCCTCAGCGCGAACCGGGATGCTTCGATGCATGCCGAGAATCCCGTCCAGCCGGGGGGGCGGCTGCCATTTTGGCAAGTCGGTGATGACGCTGGGCCGCATCACGGATGGGAGAAGTGGCATGGAAAAAGTGAGCTCTTAGAAATTTCGAAATCTGGAAAATATATTCCAGTTTAAAAAAATAATGCTACCATGCCGGTTGAAAAATTCTAAACGTCAAGATCAGTGTCCTATGAGTAAACACCCCGTCTGCGACCTGAAAGACTTGCCAGAGGGAAGTCACGTCGTGCGGCAGATCACTGATCGCATGAGCGTCGGTGTCTACAACGTTGACGGTCGCATTGTCGCCTTCCGCAACCACTGCCCGCATGCAGGGGCACCGGTTTGCGAAGGCACGGTGGGGGGAGCCATCCTCTGTGACAAAAACTTCGAGCGGCACCTGGCCCATGAAGGCAAGATCCTGAGGTGCCCGTGGCATGCCTGGGAGTTTTTGCTGCCCGAAGGGATCACGCTGACAAAGCCGGCCTATCGTCTGCTGAGCCACCCGGTGGTGATCGAGGACGGGCAAATTTTTGTGCAGCTAGCCCCTACCCCTAACCTCGCCGCCCCCACCACCAGCGCTGCTGCGCTCAACCGCCCATGACCGTAACGCAAAGCGCAGACCGCCCGGAGCCCGCCACATCTGTTGATGTCCAGGGCCTGAAGCTGTCGGATCTGGCCACGAAGTCGATAGCCGCCGCCGCCGGGGGCCACCCCGCGCCAGGCATGAGAGTGATTGACTCTGCGGTTCATCCCCGCCCCAGGGCTGGTGAATTGCAACGGCACTTGCCCACGATATGGAAGCAGCGGCGCCTTCCGGCGGGCGAACGGTACTACTACCCCAATCCCGAGGGAGACTACCTGAGGGAGTCGTTCAACGCGCTTGGCCCGCCAGGTTCGGACCCCGGGCTGATGTCGCGCCATCTCTTCGCCGAGTGCGGCATCAGCGAAGCCATCCTGCTGCCGCTGACACTCGGCTTGCTGCCGGACATTGATCTTCTCGCCGCGATCTGCTCGGCAACCAACGCCTGGCTGGCCGAGACCTGGCTGACGGATCACAACAGTCACGGACGCTACCGCGGCACCATTCGCGTCTCGCCGTCGAATGTATCAGCCGCGATCGCCGAGATCGAGAAATGGGCGGCGCATCCCGGGTTCGTGCAGATTGGCGTGCCGCTGCAGTCGACGCAGCTCTACGGCGGACGGCACTTCATGCCCATCTGGGAGGCAGCAGCCCATCACGGCCTTCCGGTCGTGATCCATGCCGATGCCGAGACCGGCGTGGAATTTGCCCCGACCGGTGCCGGCTACTTCCGCCACTACCTGGCCTTTGCAGCCTATCAGCCCATCACGTTTATCAATCACCTCACCAGCATGATGGCAGGTGGCGTGCTTGACCGCCTGCCCGCGTTGCGCCTGGTCTTCGCAGATGGCGGCTACGACATGTGCGCGCCATTCATGTGGCGGCTTGACAAGGATTACCGGCCGATGCGCGGCGACATGCCCTGGATGACCCGGCTGCCCTCGGATTACATCACCCAGCACGTGCGGTTCATTGCGCACAGCCTGGAAGGCCCTGAAGATCCGGCGCAGTTGGAGGAGTGGCTGGGCATGTCGCAGGCGAACACGATCCTGCTGTACGGCAGCAATTACCCCAGCTGGGACATGTTTCACCCGAACGCCGCATTCGCCGCCGCGTCAAGCCCCGTGCGCCAGCGCATCCTGGCGGGCAATGCCGCCGAGCTGTACGGCGAGCGCATGGCCAGCAATCAAGTTCTGGAGGGTTCCCAATGACCGCCGTAATGCCTGCCGTAGTGCCTGCCGCAATGCCTGCAGTGTCGCAGATGCCAAGTGCGCCCGACGCGCCCGAAATGGTCAACGTCAAACTCGTCGACTGCGATATTCATGTGAACCCCCGCCATGGCATGGAGATTCCCAATCACATGCCTGAACCCTGGGTCAGCAAAGGCTATCGCGAGCTGCTGTTCGCCGGCGGCATCCTGGGCACTTCCGTGATCTTCGCCCCGCCGAACGAAGGGCGGCGGCTGGACTCGTTTTCGCCCAACGGCCCACCCGGCTCCGATCCGCAGGTGACGGGACGGCAACTGTTCGACGAAACCGGTGTTGACGTCGCCATCATCATTCCACTGTCCGACAAGTCTCTCGTGAACCCCGAGCATGAGGCGGCGATGGCGGCCTCCCTGAACGACTGGATCGCCGACACCTGGATCGGCACCTACAACGGCCACGGCCGGTACAAGAGCACCCTGAGAATCTCGACCGACCCCAACCTGGCCGTGGCCGAAATTGAGCGCTATGCGGGCCATCCGCACATCGTCCAGGTGATGCTCAATCCTTATGCAGGAACGCTGTTTGGCGATGCCAAATACTGGCCGGTGTACGAAGCCGCCATCCGCGCCGGTTTCGCGGTCTGCACCCATGTCACGCTGCAGCGGCCCGGCCCGGCGCTGATGACGGTCTATGGGCCACCGAGTTATTTTTTCGAGAACCACGGCCAGTTCCCGCTGCTGTATGCCGCGCATCTCACAAGCATGTTGTGCGAAGGCGTGTTCGACCGCTTCCCGGAACTTCGCTTTACCTTTGTCGAAGGTGGCTACGGCTGGATTCTCCCCTACGTGTGGCGCATGGACCGCAACTGGAAGCAGTTGAAGCGCGAAGCACCCAAGCTGAAGCGCCTGCCCTCAGAGATCGTTCGCGAGCAGGTCTCTTTCACCCGCCAACCCGTGGAAGAACCGCGCAACCCACTGCACCTGGCAACGGCGATCAAATGGCTGGGAGCGGAGTCACTCGAGTTTTCGACCGACTATCCGCACTGGGATGGCGACTACAACCCCAGGCTCAACTTCACCGGCGTGTCAGCCGAAATGCGCGAGCAAATCCACGCCACAAACGCGATCCGGAAATACCGCTTGAACCCGCAGCGGCCAGCCAGGCACTGGAGCGAGTTCCCAGGTGCCCGCGGCGAGCCACTGGCGGAGGCTCAGCGTGCGGAACTGCTGCGTTCGCATCGGGCGCAATGGCACAACGGCGCCCGAGCGCAGTCAGAGCCGAAACCGGAACGCGATGTACCGATCGAACCGTAAGCGCACTGCAAAACCAGGTGCAAACGGCGTCGGCGGCCATTCCATTGTCAAGAGGGACCGGGCATCATGAAAATCGTGAGAGTAGATTCCGCTTCACAGGAAGCATTTGAAGGTGCGTTGTTTCCCGCCGGTGGCGTGGCACGGCAGTCGCTGGTCGGAGCAGCCGACAGCCCGCAACTCAGCGTGACGCTGATCGCCTTTGCGAAGGGCGCGCTGAATGCTTTCCACACGCATTCACAGGATCAGGTGATCGTCGTGGCATCCGGGACCGGCGTAGTCGCCACTGAAACAGAAGTCAGAGAGGTCAGCGTCGGCGACGTGGTGCTGTTTTCAGCGGGAGAGAAGCACTGGCATGCCGCCTGTGCCGCATGTGCTGTGAACTTTTTCAGCATCACACCCAAAGGCACCACCACGACCGTCTGCTGATCGCTGCGGCCTTGGCCGAGCCGTGGAATCAGCCCGTCGCCGCTGCCATCGCCTCGACGAAAGAGGTTGCCGCCGCTGCCGGGAACTGCAGTACCAGCACCTCAAGTCCCTGCGCCCCGGCCCGCAGAACGAGCGCTTCGTCGCTCGACACGAACACCGTGGCGAGACCAGGCAGTTCCTCGGAATTCATGAGCAGCGAGCCCTTCGTCACCACATAGAAGCGGCCACCGCCGGCCTCGCCCATCGCCGGGGCAGGCACAGCAAGCCCCGGAGGCAGGCGCACCAGCCAGGCAGCAAGCCCGCCTGCATCGGGTGGAATCAATATTTCTTCGCAAGGCTGCGGCAAGGACAGCAATTCCTGCAGCGTGACCTGGGAGGCCAGGGTGGCGTGCGCTTGCTGCTTCTTGATGCGCAGTTGCAAGTGCTCGCGCTGTTCCGGCAGATACCAGGCGCCGGTGTCTCCGACCGCGCGAAGGGTGAAATAGGAAATGCCTTCGTCGCCGGAAATGAGCGGCCCGTAGCCGGAATGCGGCGATACATAGTGCACCGCCAGACGCTCCACCGGGTTTTTGCCGATCGTCCCGCCGCCAGCGACGAAGACCTGAAACTGGTGCTCTTGGTGGAAGTGCGTAGGAAGCGTCCAGTTGGGTGACTGTTCGACCAGGAACGCCTGCGGCCTCGGCGCTACAGCGGCTTCGTCAGGAACGATCAGATCCGTCACAAACCCCACGAATTGGGGCTTGGCTACGGCACGGCGAGCCGGGCGGGCTCGTTCTACGGATTGTTGGTAAATCAAAATTGGTCTCCTTGTCAGGGCATTTAAGTTTACTTTGATTTTGCGAAAATTCGAAACTGGCGCAGCGTTGTGGTAAGTAGTGACAGGCTGTTGCACGGCTGCCATAGCGTCCGGCCTCGGGTGTTTACCCAAGTTTGGCAGTGAATTTCCTGCCAGTCTCTTCGATTCTGAGTCAAGAATGTTCTGAATGCAGAACAACTTCGCGATGGTGAATAATATTTTTACCGTACAAATTTCCTGCGCACGGTGGGTCATAAAGTGACTCGACAAGAATCGCACGGCATAGGCGGCACTTAAAACCAAGGAGACTACATGAAAGCTTTGCACGCAAACGGCGCTCCCGCAACTGGGCGGAAGAAGTTGTCACGAGTGCTGAAAATTATCGCCAAGATCAATCCCTCAAGGAGACAAGCAAAATGAACCATCGCATGCGTTTCGGAATTTTCCTCGCCCCGTTCCACAAGGCCGGCGTCAACCCCACCCTGGCGCTCGAGCAAGACCTGGAATTAATCCAGTGGCTGGACCGTTGCGGCTACGACGAGGCCTGGTGCGGCGAGCACCACTCGGCTGGCAGCGAGATCAGCGCCAGCCCTGAAATCTTCATGGCCGTGGCCTCTGAGCGCACCCGCCACATCAAACTCGGCTCGGGCGTGACGAGCGTGAGCTACCACAACCCTTTGTGGGTGGCCGAGCGCATTGTGCAGCTCGACCACATCACGCGCGGGCGCGTCATGCTGGGCCTTGGGCCGGGCTCGCTGCCGAGTGACGGCATCATGGTTGGCCTGTCGCAAACGCAGACCCGGCCGCTGCTGGAAGACGGCCTGGGCGTGATCATGAAATTACTCCATTCTGAGGAGCCGGTCACCTTCAAGAACGACCGCTGGGACTTGCGCGACGCGCGACTGCACCTGCGGCCCTACTCCAAACCGCTGTTCGACATCGCGGTGCCGGCGGTGGCCTCGCCCACCGGCCCCAAGCTGGCCGGCATGCATGGCATTGGGCTGCTGTCGATTGGCGCCACCAGCGCCGCAGGTTTCGATGCGCTGGCGCTGCACTGGGATGTGATGGAGGCGCAGGCCAAGCATTACAAGACCAAAGTGGACCGCAACAAGTGGCGCCTGGTCGGCATGGTGCACTGCGCCGAAACGATGGATCAGGCCTACCGTGATGTCGCATACGGCATGGAACAGTGGTTTGAGTACATGCAGTCCGTAGCCGCCTTTCCGCAGATGGCGGTTCCGGGCAGCAACCTCAAGGAGATGATCGCCTTCGTCAACGACTCCGGGATGGGCGCGATCGGCACGCCCGACATGGTCAACGCGCAAATTGACCGGCTGTGGAAGCAGTCCAACGGCGGTTTTGGCGCCTACCTGATGCTGGCGCACAACTGGGCCAACTTCGACGCCACGCGCAAGAGCTACGACATGATTGCGCGCCACGT
>JANMVO010000068.1:0-5904 GCA_031392805.1 Rhodoferax sp.
TTGCCAGCATTTTGCTGTTTGTCCTGACTTCATGGCTGTGTGGCCTGGCACCCAACATGACCACGCTGATCGTGTTTCGGGCCTTGCAGGGGTTTGTCGCCGGGCCGATGATCCCGCTGTCCCAGGCCCTGCTGCTGTCGAGCTACCCGCGCGCCCTGGCGGGGCTGGCCATGGCGCTGTGGGCCATGACGACGTTGATCGCGCCGGTGCTGGGGCCTCTGCTCGGGGGCTGGATCACCGAGAACGTCAACTGGTCGTGGATTTTCTACATCAACATTCCGATCGGCCTGGCTGCGGCGTTTCTGGTCTGGTCGATCTACCACAAGCGCGAAAGCGTCACCCGCAAACTGCCGATTGATGCACTTGGGCTGGGGCTGCTGGTGGTGTGGGTCGGTGCGCTGCAAATCATGCTCGACAAAGGCAAGGAGCTCGACTGGTTTCATTCCGCAGAGGTGATCGGATTGGGCGTGGTGGCGCTGGTTGCCTTTGCCTTCTTTCTGGTGTGGGAACTGACCGAAGAGCATCCGGTGGTGGACTTGAGGCTGTTCGCACGCCGCAACTTCTGGACCGGCACATTGGCCATCGCGGTCGGCTATGGCCTGTTTTTTGGCAACGTGGTGCTGCTGCCGCTGTGGCTGCAGCAGTACATGGGCTACACCGCCACAGGCGCCGCCATGCTGCTGGCCCCGGTGGGCTTGCT
Source organism: Rhodoferax sp. (assembly GCA_031392805.1). Lineage (GTDB taxonomy): Bacteria > Pseudomonadota > Gammaproteobacteria > Burkholderiales > Burkholderiaceae_C > JANYCG01. Next base: position 701 of record JANMVO010000068.1, read on the forward strand.
GGCCTTGATTCTCTCGCCTCTGGTTGGCAAAAATATCGCTGTGTTTGACCCGCGAAAACTGGCCAGTTTTGCCTTCGTGATTTTTGCCGTGGTGTTGCTGATGCGCTCGCATTTCAACACCCAGGTTGATTTCAACACCATGATGTGGCCCACCCTCATTCAGGGTGCGGCCATGGCGTTTTTCTTCATCCCGCTGACCACCCTAACTCTGTCGGGGCTTGCCCCCGACAAGATTCCCGCGGCCTCGGGCCTGAGCAACTTTGCGCGCATCACAGCCGGCTCGTTTGGCACCTCCATCGCCACCACAGTCTGGCAAGACCGCGCGGCCATGCACCACGCGCAGCTGGTCGAATCGGTCAACATCGGCAACAGCGCCACCCACAGCGTGCTGTCCGGCATGGCGAATGCGGGCCTGAGCCCGGAGCAGGCGCTGGCGCAAGTCAACCGCCTGGTGGACCAGCAGGCCTTCATGCTGGCGGCCAACGACGTGTTTTATGCATCCGCCCTGATCTTTCTGCTGTTGATCCCGTTTGTCTGGCTGGCGCGTCCATTGCGAGGCGGCGCGGGTGCCGGTGGCACGACGGGTACAGATGCGGCATTAGCTGCCCATTGATGCAATATTCCAATGAAATAGGGCTGTAGCCCTCGTGTAATATGTGTTTATAGCTACTATAACTATAGCGTCTACATTCGCAACGGGCTGGCATAGCCTGTCATCTCCAGGTAGCCGCGGCCCACCTGTTTGCCATGGCTGTCAAACAGGTCGCTTAAGCCCTCCCAGTAAATGGCACCGGTGGAGGCGCGGCTGTCGAGCTCCTGGTTGTCGATGGCGGCTTTGATGGTATAAAAATCTGCCGGGGTGCGCACGATCCACTCCACCGTATAGCTGGCCTGGCTGAGCGGGCTTTTCCAGTTGCGCACGCGCTTGAAAATCACCTCGCCCCGGGCAAACACGTAAGCCTGTGCACCGGCCGTGCGGAACGAGCCGCCATCCCACAGCGCCATGCCCGCCTTGTCGCGCAATTGAAATGCGGTGAGCGCGCTGCCATCAAACAGGTTCATGCCAATCCAGTCCCAACCCACCGCGTCGGGGTGCAGCAGCGCCTGGCTCCACTCGTGGTCCAGCCAGGCCGTGCCCCGCACCGGCATCTGATCCTGCGCCCGCGCTGGATCGCCTCCCAGCGATATCGATCCCGCCACCGACAGTTGGGGTTTGCTGTAGTAGTAGCTGGCCTGCTCGACGTCGGGCCCTTTGCGTGACAGGCCGTTATCGCCTTGCAGCAGCAGTGGCTGTGTCTCGGTCAATGCCAGTTGCAGCGCGAAACCGGTACCCGCCACGCTGGCGGTGTAGTGCGCTGGCCCGCGCTTGATCGACCAGTCCTTGATGTGCACACCGGCGTCTGTGATGTCTGCGCTTGCCAGACCCGATCCCTCGCGGGCGATGCGCTGGTCGTGCCGCAGTTTCTTCCCCTGCACGTCGGTCACGGCAGCATGCGCCAAGATCAACTGCTTCGCGGCAAACCTCGATGTCATGGCTTGCGTGGCGTCCACGCGCGAGCGGAAAAAAGTAACCTGAAAACCAAAGTCGCGTTGCGCTGATTTGACATACCCGGTGATGTACCACCACTCGGTTCGGAAGTCTGGGTGGCTGCCGTAATCACGCGGGAAAACCAGGGTTTTGAGGGGCAGGGCACGGGTGTCAAGCGCCGCGCCCAAGCCGGCCAGAAGCAGCGCGCGGCGGGCAATTCGGGCGGGCGGCAAGCGCATCACACCTCAAACTTCAAGCCAGCCGGGCTTCAAGGCGCGCAGTCGGCTCCATGGCGTCGTGCCAGGCCAGCGCTTCGAGGTTGTCAGGGGCGGTCATTGCAGCGGCACCGGCGCCCTGCTGCCGCCGGTGATTAGAATGTGTCTGCCGTTGAGTTGCAGGTCCATAGATATTCTCCGTAATGGGATTTTGAGCCATGCTACAACACACAAGCAGCAAATGACGCCCAATCCATGCTGGTGGTGGCCACCGGCCTGGCGTAGGCGCAGCGGGCCTGTTGCACAGCAATGGAAGCGATGGCGCCAAGCGTGAAGGCCTTCGAGCAGCACATCGTCGACAGTTCCACAAAAAATGGCGTCTGGTTGGCCGCGCCCGACCGCTGGCGAGCATTGCCATCGCTGACGAGGCACCTGAGACGCAGTACCTTTACCATGAGTTCCTTCTTTTTTAGCTGTTGTTCGGCCAGCACCGGCTGCGCGCGGTCATCGCCAGCCCAACGTCGCTCGAATTTCGCAACGGCCTGTTGTGGCATGGCGATCTGGCCATTGACCTGGTCTACCACCGGCTGACCGACTTCTACCTGGAGCAAGCCACAAGCGGCGCGCTGCGTGAAGCCTATTTGCAGCAATGTGTCGTGTTGACATCGCATCCGCGCGCCCATGCCAGCAGGCGCGGCTTGACGTGTGCCAGCGTGAGCGGGACTTCTAACAGCGCGTTGTCCTGCAAGTAGATCTGTCCGGGCGAGAGGTAGTTGGCCGCGCGCCAGCAAGCGTGCATTTTGCGCAGGAGGTCGGGCGATAACGGGTGGGGTGGGGTGGGACGGGTTTGGGCATGTGACATCATGCTCGGGCCGGGTCGGCCTGTCTGTGTGCCCAGCACACGTAGCGATGTGGATAGCCCCGCTTTGCGGATTCTTCTGATTCGATCAGGCCACTGCCCCATGCTCGACAGCGCTCTGAAACGGCTGGATACGCGCAATGACCCGGCCCGCCAAGTCTTCTGCACACTGCACGTCGTAATTGCTTTGCAGGTTCAGCCAGAACTGGTGCGAGGTGTTGAAAAACCGGGCCAGCCGAAGGGCGGTATCGGCGGAGATGCCGCGCCTCCCGCGCGCAATCTCGTTGATCCGCGCTGGCGTCACATTCAGGGCGCGCGCCAGTGCATTGCTGGAAAGCCCCAGCGGAATCATGAATTCCTCGCGCAGTTGTTCGCCGGGGTGAATAGGGGGCAGTTTCTTCTTCATCGTCGTGCTCCTTCAGTGGCAATCCACAATTTCAACGTCTCTCGGGCCATGTGGCGTCCACACAAAACAGACGCGGAACTGGCCATTAATGCGGATGCTGTGTTGCCCTGCAAGGTTGCCGCTCAGGGCTTCCAGCCGGTTGCCGGGTGGCGCGGCCATATCACGCAATTCACCGGCCGCGTCCAATTGGTCCAGCTTGCGCCGTGCCACTGCCTCAATGTTCACCCAGCGCGCCACCCGGTGGCGCTGGTGCAGGGCCTCGGTATCGCCGCATTTGAAAGACTGGATCATGCCTATGCAGTATATCGCTTTCCGATATAATTCAGGCATCCTGTCGTTCGGGTGCGTTGGAAATTAAATAGCTATAATTTAAATAGCGTACTATGTATATGGGACGATGGCTACAGGGTGTTTTTATCCTCTAATGGCAGCATCACCCCATCCTGCCCTGCCAAATTGGAAAAGAGCCCTGTCAAAATGGCGCCAACGCAGTCTGTGCTTCGCTGAACCAGCGTAACCGCAAGGCCCGCGCTGTCCTGACACAGGAAGCAACCCGACAAGGAACTCCAATGCAACAAGGTGTGATGTACGCCATCGGCGCGGCGCTGCTGTTTGGCATGGGCACGCCGCTGGCCAAGCTGCTGCTGGCCGATGTGAGCCCGCTGATGCTGGCGGCGCTGCTTTACTTGGGCTCTGGCCTCGGGCTGGCGCTGGTGCGTGCCGTGCGGCGTGAGCGCGCCGTTTTGCCGCAGGGTCACCAGTGGTTGTGGCTGGGCGGTGCCGTGATGGCCGGTGGCGTAGTGGGGCCGGTGCTGCTGATGCTGGGGCTGCAAAATTTCCCTGCGGCCGATGCTTCGCTGTTGCTCAACAGCGAGGGCGTGTTGACCGCACTTCTGGCCTGGTTCGTCTTCAAGGAAAACTTTGACCGGCGCATCGCACTGGGCATGCTGGCGATTGTGGCGGGCGGGCTGTGCTTAAGCTGGCCACGCGACGGCGCGCCGGGCGGCGGTAGCGTCGGCCCGGCCCTGCTGATTGTGGCGGCGTGCCTGGCCTGGGCCATTGACAACAATCTGACGCGCAAGGTGGCGCTGCTGGACGCCGGTTTCATCGCCATGAGCAAGGGTCTGGTCGCTGGCAGTGTGAACCTGGGGCTGGCCTGGGTGACAGGTGCCACGCTGCCGAACGCTGCCATAGTGGCACAAGCTGCCTTACTGGGGTTTGCGAGTTATGGTGCAAGCCTTGTTTTGTTTGTGCTGGCGCTGCGCCATCTGGGCACGGCGCGAACGGGTGCCTATTTTTCCATAGCACCATTCGCGGGTGCACTGCTGGCCGTGCTGCTGTTGGGCGAGCCAGTCACGCTGCCCCTGCTGATGGGCGCCGTGCTGATGGGCATTGGGGTTGCCCTGCATCTGACCGAGCGGCATAGCCATACCCACACCCACGAGCCGCTGCTGCACGACCATGAGCACAGCCATGGCGACTCAAACGGAGAAGGGGGTGATGTGCACCACGCCCATCAGCATGCCCAGCCGGTGGCACCCGGTGTGCGCCATCAGCACGAGCACCAGCATGTGTCCCTGGCGCACACCCATGCCCATTTCCCCGACGCCCATCACCGCCATAGCCATTGAGCAGAACCACCTGGCCCTAAAAAATGCGGGCGCACGCGCTTTGACTTCCTGGACCGGCTATGTGCGCTGCCGCACAGACTGATCTGTTGGCACCGCATACCGTTGGCGCATGAAAGCTGACCCGCCATTGCCATTCCTCGCGGCACCCCGCGTGTCCCCCGTCGTGTCACCTGTCAGCGCCGTCGACGCGTTCAACCGTGCCTGCTTTTGCTTCAGTCTGGACCAGGACGCGCTGGCGCAAGCCCTTGATTCGGAACTTGGCCAACCGGGCCTCTCGGCAATGGTTCGAGAGCGCTGTCCCTACCTGTTCGCGGCGCAGCCTGTGTTTGTGGCGGCCACGCAGTTGCATCGCATGGCGCAGGTGATGCAGGCGATTGAGTCGGTCGTGGCCTTGCCGGCTTATCAGGAGCAGGTGCTGGCCACAGCGCCAGCCATCGCCATGCTGGGCCACAACGGCCCAAAGGGGGCTTTCTTTGGCTACGACTTTCACCTCAATCAGGGCCACCTGGGGCTGATCGAGATCAACACCAACGCGGGCGGCGCCATGCTCAATGCGGTGTTGGCG
>JANMVO010000084.1:0-2763 GCA_031392805.1 Rhodoferax sp.
GACGGCGCCGACCAGGCCGCTGGCAATGCCCCAGAAGGTGCAGATCACCAGGGTGGTGACAGCCAGTGAACCGGGCAGCTTGCGGAAGGCGAGCTGGACGCTGTGGAACATTTTGTCCACCAGCGCGCCGCGTTCCATCACGTAGCCCATCAGCACGAACAGCGGGATGGATAGCAAGACATCGTTGTTCATCGCTCCAAAGGCGCGTTGAACCATCAGGTCGAAAATCTTGTTGTCGAGCCACGGCGTCGCCGGGTCGTAAAAGGCGACAAAACCAAACATCATGCCCAGACCCATCAGCGTGAACGCGGTGGGGAAGCCCATCATGATCACGACCACGATCAGGCACAGCATGGTCATACCAAGTGCAGCGTTACTCATAGGGCCCCCACGTTTGCCGCCAAGGCGGTTGCACTGCCCCCCGAGGGGGCGTAATCTTGTTTGAAGCGGTTCTGCACTGCGATCATCATCAACCTTTCATTCCGACGGATTTCTCGATGGCCAGGCGCTTGGCTTCTTCATCGACATACTCGCTGCCCTCCAGCTGCTGCGCCACCACATCGGATTCCTGCGCGTCTTTCAGTCGCGGTGTCCATGCGCCGGTTTTAATGCACACTACGCAGCGGACGATTTCTGAAATGCCTTGCATCAGCACTAGAGCGCCCGCCAGCGGAATGATGAACTTGAAGGGATAGACCGGGAGCGGGTCGGCGTTGAAGGTTTGTTCGTGAATGGCCAGTGAGTCCTGAAAGTAGGTCCAGCCCGACCATGTCAGGGCGGCAATTCCGGGAAGGAAGAACGCGACATACAGCACCAGGTCGATGCTGGCCTGGGTACGCGGCTTGAAATTGCCGTACAGGAAGTCCCCGCGCACGTGGCCATCCTGCGCCAGCGTGTAGGCGCCACCCATCATGAACAGGGTGCCGTAAAGCATGTTGCTGGCATCAAAGATCCAGGCGGTCGGCGCATTGAGCGCATAGCGCTTGAAGACCTCGACGACTACCAGAAGCATCAACACCACGATGAGCCAGGCAAACGCCTTGCCCACCCAGGTGCTGATCTCGTCAGCCGCGTGTAAAAGTGTTTGAACTTTCATTTTTCTCTTTTCTAAAAAAACAAACCAGCCACCCGGTTTCCCGGCGTGGCTGGCGTGAGCAGACCCCTAACCCGCGAGCTGGTTATGCCTTCTTGGTGCCCTTGGCAAAGTAATGGTTGTAGGCCATTTTGAAATCGACCATGTAGTCGTTCTGCCATTGGCCGGCGCGCTCGGCGTAAACTTTTTGCGAATCGATAATTTTCTTGAACAATGGGTTCTCGCCGCCCTTTTTCTCGATGATTTTGTCCCACGAGGCCAGCTGGGCACGCAGAATCGCGTCAGGGGTTTTGTAGAACTTGATGCCCTGCTTCTTTAGTTCGATGTAGTCCTTGGAATTGCGGTCAATCGCCTTCCAGCTCATGTCGGCGCTGGCAGCCTGCACGCTGTAGTCGATGATGGCCTTCAGTTCCGCCGGCAGTGCGTTGTACTTGCCTTTGTTGAACAGGATCTCAAACTGCTCGCCCGACTGGTGAAAGCTCTGCAACATGCAGTTTTTCACCACGTCGGGGAAGCCCAGAATGCGGTCTGACGTGGCATTGTTGAACTCGGCTGCGTCCAGAAGGCCACGGTCCAGTGCCGGGATAATCTCGCCACCTGGCAGTGGATTTACTGCCGCGCCCATGTCGGTGTACATGTCAACGGCCAGGCCCACCGTACGGAACTTCACGCCCTTCAATTGGGCGACGTTGGAGATCGGCTTTTTGAACCAGCCGAAGGGCTGGGTCGGCATGGGGCCGTACAGGTAAGACACCACGTCCATGTTCATCGACTTGTAAATCTCGTCCAGCAGCGCTTTACCGCCGCCGTAGTTGTGCCAGGCCAGGACCATGTTGGGGTCCATGCCGAAGGCTGGGCCCGAGCCCCACAGCGCCAAAGCGTTGTTTTTACCGTAGTGGTAAGCCACCACGCCGTGGCCGCCGTCGAGCGTGCCTTTATTGACGGCTTCCAGCAGCTGGAAGGGCGGCACGACCGAACCTGCAGGCAGTACTTCAATCTTGAGCTTGCCGCTGGCCATCGCGTTGACTTTGCTGGCAAAGTCGTTGGCGTATTCGTGGAAGATGTCCTTGGCGGGCCATGTGCTCTGGAAACGCAACGAAGTGGTGGTTTGCGCGGTAGCAATCATGGGTGCAGACATGGCACCAGCGGCAATTGCAGCGCCCTTCAAGAGGCCACGGCGGCGGGGGCTTTTGTTTTCAGTCATATCGATGGACTCCAGTGGTTTGTGGACGGGTTCTAAGAGAGTCTCGAATTTTTAGGCACGACAAGCGACAGACAAAGAGGGTTTCCCCCGAGATTTCCCGGTGATTACCCTCAATGTAGGTGGAACCGGTTTTCCAAATAGGCGGTAATGCGCCGGCCAACTCTTTTTCAAGCGATGCATCATGCTGCGCTGGCGGGGACGTTCCGTGTTGTACGGAAATGAATGGCTTGCAAAGTTGAGGCCTCTTCTTCTCTTCCTGTTTGGCATGTACACATGAAATGCGGGAACTACTAAGTGCGCAGAGTGGTAAGTAGGATAAATTAGGAGGCTGCATATTGTCCCGAGTTCAAGCGGTACGCGAGGCTGAAAACCGCCGCGACCCCGATAGGCCTGTGCAGTCAATGTATTCATCAACCTGGAGACACTATGAAAATTCATTTTGCAAAATTGGCCGTCGCGTCAGTTG
>JANMVO010000306.1:0-1788 GCA_031392805.1 Rhodoferax sp.
CCGGTCTTCGGCGTCGAACAGGCCAAAAGCGTCAGTCAGGCTCTCGATGGCATCGACCAAGACTGCCCGCGCCGCCGCCGCCTGGTCGCGCGCCAGGGTCAGCCTTTCTTCCTGGGCTTTGCGCTCAGTAATATCCATCAATGTTCCGCGCAAGAGCGTCGTGTGTCCCTCGGCGTTGACGTCCGGCCGTCCCAGCACATGCAGGCAGCGAATCTCGCCCGTGGGCAGAACGATGCGAAACTGGCCGTCGAAACTTCGGCCGTCGCGCAGCGCCGGCCGCATGAGTTGGTTGTAATGCTGGCGGTCTTGCGGATGCACCAGCTCCAGGAATTCTTCGCCAATTGCAGCGGGCCGCGCGGGATCGATGCCCAACAGGCGGTAGGTCTCCAAAGTCCAGGTGGCGCAACGCCGTTGGGGATCGAACGTCCAGCCACCGACCCCGGCGATGCGCTGGGTCTGGGCCAGGCTCGCCTCGCTCACCTGAGCCCTTTGCAACAGGCCTTGCAGTTCCTCATTACTTTGGCGCAAGCGATTGCGCAGCCTGCTGATAAAGCCGCCCATGACCGCAAACCATGGCAGCGTGAGCGCCAGCGTCAGCCACTGCAGCAGCTCCAGTGGGAGGTCCAGCGACTGCGGCTTGAAGCGCCACAGCAGGCCGATCACCGCGCTGTAGCCGACCAAAATACTGGCAGCGTAAACCAGCAAAGCCCGGGTTGTGAGCCTCAGCAGGCCGAACAAAAAGTTCATCAGCAGGAGCACCAGAAACACCGCCCGTGCCCCGTCGGTCGCGTACATCGTGTACAGGATAACGAGGCTTGAGGTCAACATTTGCGCAACGGTGAGACTCGGATCGTTGAACCTCAGATTGAGCCCCGAGCGGAACACGAGGTAGAAAGCGAGGACCGCCAGCAGGACGAGGCTGGCGCTTTGGTAGAAGCCGGCACCAGACAGAAAGCCCAGCCGATAGCAGGCAAACAGCAGGCCGATCGCCAGCAGGGACGTGCCGGCCGCCATGAAATGACGGCGCAGGCGCAGTGTCTGCCGGGGATCGTCGTGGTGCGCTGAGGCAAAGCGGATGGTCATGCTCGAATTATGATTGACGCAGGGTTGCGGATCATTGCCCCCGTGCTGTGGCTTGCCGGAACGCTTGCCGCGCAGCAAAATGCTATTACATTAATAGCTTACCATGGCCATTCCAGAAGGGGTAATGTCTGCTTTTATTGCCAAGCTTGCGATAAACCGTGGCCCGGCTGATGCCCAGCTGCCGCGCGGCCTGCAACACATTGCCGCGGGCTTGCCTGACGGCTTTGCGGATTGGCGCGGTCTCGACATCGCTTAGTGAGCGGTGCTCACTGCCCGGCATGCCGCCTTGCGTTGATGCGCCCGAATTGGCGGATCCCCGGTTGACAGAAATGGCGTGCAGGCGCAAGCCTGACCGCAGCGGCACGTCAATCGGTGCTGGCAGCCCATATGCCTCACGCCCGGCCGCTTCAAACAGCATCTCGTACGGCATGGCGAACAGTTCGCTGCTATGAAGGGGCGCAGGGCTGGACGCGCTGGACGCATGGGGCTGGCTCAGTTGTGCCACCATTTCCCGTACGGTCTGGTTCGCGCCCATCACCCAGCCATCGGCGTCCAGGCACACCAGGCCATCGGTTTCATCACCCAGAACCCGACCGGGCCAGTTCAGGCGCACCAGCGTCAGCGCGTTTTCCAGAAGTCATAGGGTCATAGAAGTCATAGTATCAAGTCATGGGGTCAGGTCTTTTATCAAGTCATGGGGTCAGG
>JANMVO010000185.1:0-9844 GCA_031392805.1 Rhodoferax sp.
GATCAAGTGGTGGGCCGTGCCGTTGCCAGCCGAACCATAGGTAAGCTTGCCCGGCGAGGCTTTGGCCAATGCCAGCAACTCGCTGACGCTTTTGGCAGGCACGGCGGGGTTCACCACCAGCAGATTGGGCACCAGCGCCACCGTGGTGATGGGCAGCAAATCTTTCTGGAAGTCGTAGGGCAGCTTCCTGTAGACGCTGCTGGCGATGGTGTGATGCACCGCGCCCATGAGCAGGGTGTAGCCATCAGGCTTGGCCTTGGCCACGAAATCAGCCCCCACGGTGGCCCCCGCTCCCGGTTTGCTTTCAACCAGCACGGGCTGGCCCAGGCTTTTGGAAAGCTCCTGGCCTATGGCGCGGGCCAGCACGTCGGTCGTGCCGCCAGCCGCAAACGGCACGATCAGGCTGATCGGCCTGGACGGCCAGGCCTGTGCCATGGCGCTCCCGCCTATTAGGCCAGATGCTGCCGTCAAGACGAGCATGCCGGCCTGGATCAGTGTTGCCAATTTGCGCGTTTTTTTGTGCATGTTTATTTTTCCTTGGGCGTTGCGGATGGCAGGTAAATTGTCCGGCGATGTTCTGTCTGGCTTTCCTTGAACTCAGCTTGGCAGTCGAGTTGCTCGGCCAGATGCAGGAAATCCCGGGCGTTGATGTCAAAGTCATCTTCAAAACGAAGGTCCACTCGTCCCTAAGTCTATGCAGGCGCAATGGCTGATTTCAGGCGGTTGCATACCGCCGCAGTCACTTCATTCGTGGTCGCTTGGCCCCCCAGATCGCGGGTGTGCAGCATTGTCAAGTCGCGCCTGCTCATAAACTCGTTTGACGAATAAATCGGGTTTTTTTGCGCGCCATTTCTGCAGCGCCTGAATGGGCGTTTGGTGGTTCAGGGCTCGTTGCGGGATCGTCTGGTAGGCAGGGTTGTGCTTTACGAAAACCTACGCAGGCATTTACGTAGTATCGTACGGGCATTGTTTTTTCAAAGGAGAACTTGCAAATGAACAAGATTTACCCAAGCGCTGCCAAGGCGCTTGAAGGTGTCATCAAAGATGGACAACTGCTGGGCGTAGGCGGCTTTGGTCTGTGCGGCATTCCCGAAGCGCTGATTGACGCGCTGCGCGACAGCGGTGCGCAAAACCTGACGGCCATTTCCAACAACGCCGGCGTGGACGGCTTCGGCCTGGGCAAACTGCTTGAGACGCGCCAGGTCAAAAAGATGATTTCAAGCTACGTGGGTGAAAACAAGGAATTTGAGCGCCAGTACCTCGCGGGCGAACTTGAACTGGAATTCACGCCGCAAGGCACGCTGGCCGAAAAACTGCGCGCCGGTGGTGCTGGCATTCCGGCCTTTTTCACCAAGACGGGCGTGGGCACTCAGGTGGCCGATGGCAAAGAGTTGCGCGAGTTTGACGGTGAAACATATGTGATGGAACGCGCGCTGGTACCTGACGTGTCGCTGGTGAAAGCGGCGGTGGCTGACAAGTCGGGCAACCTGCGCTTTAACCTCACCGCGCGCAACTTCAACCCGGCGGTGGCGATGGCGGGCAAGATTTGCATAGTTGAAGTTGAAAAAATTGTGGAGGTGGGGGAAATCGCACCAGACGACGTCCATTTGCCTGGCATTTATGTGCATCGCATCGTTCTCAACGCGAAGCCCGAAAAACGCATCGAGAAGCGAACCGTTCGATAACTCTGCCGGACCGGCTGCGGCGTGGCATCGCAATGTGACGCGACACAACGCAACGGCTGGCTGTTTCCTCAACATTTCTTAAAAGGGGCTGAATCATGGCCTGGACACAAGACCAAATGGCAGCACGCGCTGCGCAAGAACTCGAAGACGGTTTTTACGTCAACCTGGGCATTGGCATTCCCACGCTGGTGGCCAATTTCGTGCCAGCCGACAAGGAAGTCTGGCTGCAATCCGAAAATGGCATGCTGGGCATCGGCCCGTTCCCGCTGGAATCCGAGGTCGATGCGGACCTCATCAATGCCGGCAAGCAGACCGTGACGACCATCAAGGGGTCGTCAATTTTTGGCAGTCACGACAGCTTTGCCATGATCCGTGGCGGCAAGATCAACCTGAGCATTCTGGGTGCCATGCAGGTCAGTGAAAAAGGCGATCTGGCCAACTGGATGATCCCCGGAAAAATGGTCAAGGGCATGGGCGGCGCAATGGACCTGGTGGCAGGCGTCAAGCGCGTGATCATCCTGATGGAGCACATCGCCAAAAAGAAAGACGGCACCGAAGATCTGAAGATTCTCAAGGATTGCAGCCTGCCCTTGACGGGCGTGGGCGTGGTGAATCGAATCATTACCGACCTGGCCGTGATGGACGTGACACCGCAGGGACTCAAGGTGGTGGAACTTGCGCCAGGCGTGACGATGGACGCCCTGCAAGCCAAAACTGGTGCCAAACTGCATTAACGTTTTAGCAGACGTTTTCCCGGCAATGGTGCGGATTCTGCCCGACACTTGGGGTTTGCCCCAGCGGAGAAACGCCCGGTTATCTGCGACATTCAAAGCATGACGACTGACATCATTCTCCAAACCAAAAAACTCACCAAAGAGTTCAAAGGCTTTGTCGCCGTGGACAAGGTGGACTTGAATGTGCGCCGGGGCTCGATTCATGCATTGATCGGCCCCAACGGAGCTGGCAAAACCACCTGCTTTAACCTGCTGACGAAATTTCTCACGCCAACGTCAGGGCATATTCTGTACAACGGCATCGACATCACCCAGGAGGCATCGGCCCACATAGCGCGGCGCGGCATCATCCGGTCCTTCCAGATTTCAGCGGTGTTTCCACACCTCAGCGTGCTGGAAAACGTGCGCGTCGCCTTGCAGCGCAAGCTGGGCACATCGTTTCACTTTTGGCGCTCCGAGCGCTCCCTGAACCGTCTGAACGGGCGCGCGCAGGAACTGCTGGCCGCCGTTGATCTTCAGTCTTATGCCAACAGCGTCACGGTGGAACTGAGCTATGGCCGCAAGCGCGCGCTGGAGATTGCCACCACGCTCGCGATGGATCCGGAATTGATGCTGCTTGACGAGCCGACCCAGGGCATGGGCCTGGAAGACGTGGACCGTATCCGCCAGTTGATCAAGAAGGTGGCCGTGAATCGCACGGTGCTGATGGTGGAACACAACATGAGTGTGGTCTCCAGCCTTGCAGACACGATCACGGTGCTCGCGCGCGGTGCCACGCTGGCCGAGGGGCCGTATGCCGAGGTGGCGAAAAACCCAGCCGTGATTGAGGCCTACATGGGCACGGCGAACGCTGAACTCAAGGGAGCGCATTAGCATGAAAGGCCCCAACGCCCATCACTTTGTGTATTCGCTTCGCCCCGACGGGGCTCAGGCATCCCCTGGGGCGGCCCGGCGGGAGACCTGACATGGCAAAAGCATTTCTGGAAGTGCGTGACCTGCAGGCCTGGTATGGCGAATCCCACGTGCTGCATGGCGTGAATTTCAACGTGCACGAAGGCGAAGTGGTCACCCTGCTGGGACGCAACGGGGCCGGGCGCACCAGCACCCTGCGCGCCATCATGGGGCTGACGGGCAGCCGCAAGGGTTCTGTCAAAATTCATGGCACTGAGACCATCGCCATGACGACGCACAGAATAGCCCGGCTGGGCATTGGCTATTGCCCCGAAGAGCGGGGCATTTTCTCCAGCCTGTCGGCCGAGGAAAACCTGATGCTCCCGCCTGCGCTGATGGCGGGTGGCATGAGTGTCGGAGAAATCTACACCATGTTCCCGAATTTGAAGGAGCGCGCCAACAGCCAGGGCACGCGCCTGTCGGGTGGCGAGCAGCAAATGCTGGCGGTGGCCCGGATTTTGCGCACCGGTGCGCGCCTGTTGCTGCTGGATGAAATTTCTGAGGGTCTGGCCCCGGTGATCGTTCAAAAGCTCGCCGAAATGGTCAAAATGCTACGGGCCAAGGGCTACACCATTGTGATGGTGGAGCAAAATTTTCATTTTGCAGCGCCTCTGGCGGACCGTTTTCTGGTGATGGAGCATGGGGAAATTCAGCAGGACTTTAGCCAGTCAGAATTGCCGCAGCGTCTGGATAAGCTGCATGAATATCTAGGCGTTTAATTTTTCCCACTCCCACTCCCATTCTTACTCCCGCTCCCACCCTTCCATAATTCCATCCACAAGGACTTCATCATGAAACTGAAAAAACTCGTCGGGGCATGCTCAACGGCATTTGCCGCCGCAGCATTCGTTACTGCCCCGGCGCAAGCCCAAATTTCGGGCGATGTCATCCGCATCGGCCTGATGAGCGACATGGCTGGCCTGTATTCCGATATTGACGGCCAAGGCGGCGTAGAGGCCATTAAGATGGCTGTGGCTGAATTGGGCGGCACCATCAATGGAAAGAAGATCGAAATTTTGGTGGCTGACCACCAAAACAAACCCGACGTAGCCTCCGCCAAAGCCCGCGAGTGGTTTGACACCCAAGGCCTTGACATGCTGATTGGCGGTCCCAATTCGGGCGTCAACCTGGCGATGTCCAAAGTGGCGCTGGAGAAAAAGAAACTGTTCATCTCCGTGGGTGCTGCCACTTCGGCGCTCACCAATGAGCAATGTTCACCCTATACGGTGCATTGGGCCTACGACACGGTGGCGCTGGCCAAGGGAACCGGCAACGCTGTCGTCAAATCCGGTGGCAAAAGCTGGTTTTTCCTGACCGCTGATTACGCCTTCGGTGCCCAGCTGCAAGGCGACACGTCGACGGTCGTCAAGGCCGCTGGCGGCACGGTGGTTGGCTCGGTCAAACATCCGCTGTCGGCCAGCGATTTCTCGTCGTTCCTGCTGCAGGCGCAGTCGAGCAAGGCGCAGATTCTGGGGCTCGCCAATGCCGGTGGCGACACCATCAACTCGATCAAGGCGGCGAATGAGTTTGGCATCACCAAAACCATGAAACTGGCGGGTTTGCTGATGTTCATCAACGATATCCATTCACTCGGGTTAAGCGCCACCCAGGGCATGTACCTGACCGACAGCTGGTACTGGAACAAGGACGCTGAATCACGCGCGTGGAGTCGCAAGTTTTTCGAGAAGGTCAAACGCATGCCGTCCTCGATTCAGGCGGCTGACTATTCGGTTACCCTGAACTATCTGAACGCGGTCAAGGCCACCGGCACCGATGATTCCGACAAAGTTCTGGCGCAACTGAAAAAGGTCAAGGTCAACGACATGTATGCCAAGGGCGGCTTCATCCGCGGCGATGGCCGCATGGTGCACGACATGTACCTGATGCAGGTCAAAACGCCCGCCCAGTCGACCGAGCCCTGGGACTACTACAACGTGGTTCAGACCTTCAAGGGCGAAGAGGCCTGGACCACCAAGGCAGAGTCCAAGTGCGCACTCTGGAAGTAATGACACGGGGCTGATCTAACCCGGTGGGTGGGGTACAGGAGCATTGATGAGCGAAATATTTGGCATACCGATACAGGCGTTTCTGGGGCAGTTGCTGCTCGGTCTGGTCAATGGCTCGTTCTATGCCATGTTGAGCCTCGGGCTGGCGGTCATCTTCGGCCTGCTGGGTATCGTGAATTTTGCCCATGGCGCCCTGTACATGGTTGGGGCTTACGTCGCGTGGCTCTGTCTGGAGAAATTCGGACTGAACTACTGGGTCGCCCTGGTGGTTTCGCCCTTGGTGGTGGGCATTTTGGGGGTGGTGATTGAGCGCCTTTTTTTACGCCACCTGTACAAGCTTGATCCTCTGTATGGCCTGCTGCTGACGTTTGGATTGGCGCTGATTGCGGAGGGCGTTTTCCGGGATCAGTTTGGTGTGTCGGGCCAGCAATACGCCGTGCCAGAGCTGTTGCGGGGGGGCACAGATCTGGGCTTCATGCTGCTGCCCAATTACCGGGTCTGGGTGGTGGTGGCCTCGCTGTCAATTTGCCTGGGCACGTGGTTCCTGATTGAAAAAACCAGCCTCGGCGCGACGCTTCGCGCCAGCACTGAAAACCCCAGCATGGTGCAGGCGTTCGGCATCAACGTGCCGTTGATGGTGACCCTGACGTACGCGGGCGGGGCGGCGCTGGCTGCGATTGCCGGCGTGCTGGCGGCGCCCGTGATCCAGATCACGCCGCTGATGGGCTCCAACCTGATCATTGTGGTATTTGCCGTGGTGGTGATCGGTGGCATGGGTTCGATTCTTGGCTCCATCATCACGGGCGTACTGCTGGGTCTGGTGGAGGGGCTGACCAAGGTGTTCTACCCGGAAGCGTCCAGCATCGTGGTGTTTGTCATCATGGTCATTGTGCTGATGGTTCGTCCGGCAGGACTGTTTGGCAAGGAAAAGTAAATTGAGCGCCCCTACCCAAACTTCCCCAACCTCCCAAACCACCCAAACCTCCGTGGGCGTTGCCGGACCTCGACTGGGCCACATTACTTGGGGCGTGGTGTTGGCCCTGCTGGTGGCGGCGCCGTTTTTCGGCGTGTACCCGGTGTTTCTGATGAATGCACTGTGCTTTGCCATTTTTGCCTGTGCCTTCAATTTGCTGTTGGGCTATACCGGGCTGCTCTCGTTCGGTCACGCTGCATTCATGGGGTCAGCCGCCTATGCCACTGGCTGGCTGGTGCGAAGTGCCGGTTGGCCGCCCGAGTTGGGTGTGCTGGCCGGTACGCTGGTGGCCGGTGTGCTGGGCCTGTTGGTCGGGCTGGTGGCAATTCGCCGCCAGGGCATTTACTTTGCCATGGTGACCCTGGCCATGGCCCAGATGATTTACTTCATCTGCCTGCAAGCGCCGTTCACAGGCGGTGAAGACGGGCTGCAAGGGGTGCCGCGGGGCCGGCTGTTTGGTGTGATTCCCCTGGACAGCGACGTGCTCATGTATTTTGTGGTCCTTGGGGTGTTTGTTGCCGTGTTTCTTGGCATTGTGCGAATTGTCCATTCACCCTATGGACAGGTCCTCAAGGCCATCCGTGAAAACGAACCGCGCGCCATTTCACTGGGTTATGACGTTGACCGCTACAAGCTGCTGGCCTTCGTGCTGTCCACCGCCATTGCCGGGTTGGCGGGATCCCTGAAAGCGCTGGTGCTGGGCTTTGCAACGCTATCGGACGTGCACTGGTCACTTTCAGGCGAAGTTGTCTTGATGACCTTGCTAGGCGGCATGGGGACGTTCGCCGGACCGGTGATTGGTGCCTTCACCATCATTGGACTGCAGAATTTTCTGGCGGACCGTGTGGGTTCCTGGGTCACCGTGATCATTGGCGCCATCTTCGTTTTCTGCGTGATGGCGTTCCGCCGCGGCGTGGTGGGCGAACTGCTGGCGTGGCAGCAGCGCCGCCGGGCCAACCCGCCGGGGTAAAGCTGCAGGTTTTGTAGGGAAGACCGGCGCGAAAAGGCATGTGTCAAGACGTCCTGGCGGCTCTGGTGTTGGATCGGTTTTCGTCCTCGGCAAGGTTTTCGATCATGGTGAGCATGAGCGCTGGCGGCCACCGGTACGCCCGCTGCGGCGATTGACCGCATCAGTTCAGAGATGGGCAAGATTGCGCATTTGCCCGAGACCATCCAGGCCCTCTGCATATTGGGTGTGGAAGCTTTAGGAGGCAAACCCGCCGACTATGCCAAAGCGAGTGTGCTCCATGTCAATGCAAATGCTATATAATACGTAGCTAACTATGCATACTACACGCTGGCTATAGGCATTTTTGACAGTAAAAAACCGAAAAATCAGCGTTTTGAGGCGATTGGCTGCGGCAAATCCACCATGACCGGCTGCTCGGGCACTTTGCAAACCGTATCGCAACAGTTACCCGGTTGGTGCGCTGTGGTGATGGCGCGCGCTGGGTCATGTGGCGCAGCGGCGGGTGAGCCAACAGCACCAATGCCGCGCTCCAGAATCCGCTCCACCAACTCCACTTTGCTGCCGATGGGATAGTTGCGGTAAATATCCTGCTTCATGGCCGCTGGTGAGCCACCGCCGTGCACGCTGATCACGCTATACCAGCCGCCCTCGTAGCCAGCGGTGAGGTCTTCAATGAAGCGCGCGGTCTCGACGCGCTGCCTGTGAGGCACGTCTTGGTTCACGCATATGTCAATCGGGTGGCCAAGCTTTGGTCATCGACTTGCCCAAGCAAATGCCGCACATTTGCCACGGCTTGACTGCGAGCAGCCCGATAGCGTTTGAGTTGCGCGATTTTTGCCGTCTCGGTGGGATCAATCCGCGTGATCTCCCCCGACAATCCGTCAAGCCGCGATTTGCTGAGCCACGATCGCAAGTTTTCGCTCTGGCCCCACCAGTGGGAGTTGGCCAGGTTGACGGCCCACATTTTCAGCCAGTCAATGGGCACTTCCGGAAAAGGTACGGGTTGGCAGAACGTGTTTTTCTCGGCGTCATTTTGAAACGCCACCTCGATGTGGGCGATCATTGCGCCCCTGAACACCGGCTGGCACGTGCGCAGCCACTGGACGTTGATGGTTTCCCGAGAATACCGGGCGCGGCTGTGGATTCTTGAACGCGACCGCCGAGCAATGGACATAGAGACTGTCGGGATTGGCCGGCACGGTGCCGTGTTCCAGGATGATTTGATTCGGCTCGATGCGGCAGACACGGCCCAGGCGCACGATATTCTTGATGCGCCGAAGCTGGTCGCGTTCGGCGCGGGTAACCGTTGCACAGCGGAACAGGGTCGGCTCGATGCGAGTCGGCCTGCGCCATCGCCTCGACCTGGTTGGCCAAGTCGTTCAAGCTGGATTCGATGCAGTCGTCGCCGCACTGCATGTTGGCCCGATTCGTGAACCAGGCGTCCCTGGGCATGATCCAGCGAATCGCCTCTGCTGCAACGCCATTGCCCAGCAACCAAAGACAGGCGTCAACGCCGGTCTTCCCTGCGCCGACCACCACATAGCTGCCGGACGATGCCTCAGGCTGGCTGGCTGCGCTGCGTGACCGCTATGTGGAGAGGGCAATCCACCTGATGCATGAGCGCCCGGCAGAACCGTGGACCATTGATGAATTGGGACGGCAAGTTGGCATGTCGCGCTCAGTACTGCACGAACGTTTTGTTGATTTGACCGGCCACCCACCGATGCAGTACCTCACCAATTGGCGCATGCAATGCGGTGCGCGCCTCTTGCG
Organism: Rhodoferax sp.; assembly: GCA_031392805.1. Lineage (GTDB taxonomy): Bacteria > Pseudomonadota > Gammaproteobacteria > Burkholderiales > Burkholderiaceae_C > JANYCG01. The sequence continues at coordinate 9,093 of JANMVO010000185.1, forward strand.
TGAAGGGCGTGACACGGTGGCCACCATTGCACTGGAAGTGGGCTACGACTCGGAGGCGGCTTTTGCCCGGGCGTTCAAGCGCCTGATGGGCCAACCGCCTGCGGCGTGGCGGCGTGGGGTGGCGGGTGGGCACGTGGGTTTTGTGGAGCAACGCCGGGCTGCACGGCTTGACAGGCGGGGCGCGAGCGTGGGGTGAGCGAATCAGTTGATTCAGCGGCTGGTCACTCCACCGCCGGGCATTGGGGTCAGAGCCCAAATTTTCTCGGCTGAACGCCGACCCTGCGGGTGCTTCGCCGTGCGAATCAGAAAAATTGCGATCTGACCCCAATGCCCTACATCGCTCCAGCGATCACCGTTTGACTTCAATCGGTTGTGGCAAATCCACCCTTACCGGCTGGTCAGCCGGTAGATCCACCATCACCGGCCGGCCCGGCACAGTACAACCGGTATCGCAACACTTGCCCGGCTGGCGAACTTTGGTGATGGCGCGCTTAGGGTCATGCGGCGCAGCGGCGGGTGAACCATCTGTGCCAATGCCGCGCTCCAGAATCCGCTCCACCAGTTCCACCTTGCTGCCAATGGGATAGTTGCGGTAAATCTCCTGCTTCATGGCCGCTGGTGAACCACCGCCGTGCAGGCTGATCACGCTGTACCAGCCGCCTTGATACCCTGCGGTGAGGTCTTCGATGAAGCGCGCGGTCTCGATGCGCTGCTCGTAAGGCACATCGGCAATATCTTGCGAATTGATGATC
>JANMVO010000251.1:0-13825 GCA_031392805.1 Rhodoferax sp.
GCCAGCAGCGCAGCGCACACGCCCTGCCCTTCATGGCCCAGCGCCCAGGCACATGGCGCAGGCAGGCTCTGGTTTTGCAGCAGGTTGCCCACATGAGAGCTGGTCACGATGATTGGGACGGTCAATCGGCCAAGGTCGGCCACCTCAAGCCCTTCGACCAGGTGCAAGCCAAAGTGCGCGCCCATGCCCGCACGCAGCACCTTGGGCGACCACAGGGCCGCCGTGCCTTTCAGCGCAATCACTTGTTGAACACCAAAGGCTGCTGCACTTCGCAGGATGGAGCCCACGTTGCCTGCGTCTTGCAGCCGATCCAGAATGACGGTGTGGGACTGCGGCTGCAAACCTGCGGGGGCCGGCAAATCCATCACAAAACCCATGCGCGAAGCGGACTCCAGGCCGCTGATGTCTTGAAACAACAAATCCGATATTACTATTATTTTAGTAGCTACCTGTGTATATTCCACGCGGGCTATAGGCCAAAATGACTCTGAAAACACAGCGAAATCAGGTTGCCGGCCACGTTGTAGCGCGGCGCGGCACAGGTGATCGCCCTCCAGCCAGAAGCGCGTCTGCTTGCGGTAAGCGGTGCTTTCCTGAGACAGCTTGCGCAGATCCTTCAGCAAGGGGTTGTCGCGGGACGTGACGTGAGTCACTTGCTGGACTTTCTGGACTTGCGCCAGGGCAGACGCGCCGGATTTCTGCCTGTCCATGCTGTGCTGCAATGCCTTTTGCCTCTCTGTCATGGCGCTACCCGCACCGGGGCCTTGATCCCAACATCACTGACCGGCCTGAACGTCATGCGGTGCTCCGGGCACGCGCCATGTTCGCGCAACGCTGCCATGTGTTCCAGCGTGCCGTAGCCTTTGTGACCGGCAAATCCGTACTGCGGGTATTGCCGGTGCAGCTCGACACACCAACGGTCACGGTGGACTTTGGCCAGGATGGAAGCCGCAGAAATCGCAGGGATCAGGGCATCTCCCTTGACAATGGCTTCTGCCAGCATATCAAGCACAGGAATGCGGTTGCCATCCACCAGCACCAGCCTTGGCCTGAGCCGCAAACCTTCAACCGCGCGGCGCATGGCCAGCATCGTCGCCTGCAGGATATTGAGGCGGTCAATTTCCTCGACACTGGCTTCGGCAATCGAGCAGCACAGGGCTTTGGCGCGAATTTCGTCAAACAGCTTTTCACGGCGAAGCATTGTGAGTTTCTTGGAGTCGGCCAGCCCTTGGATGGGGTTTCGGTCGTCCAGAATCACCGCTGCCGCCACCACTGGCCCGGCCAATGGTCCCCGCCCGGCCTCGTCCACACCCGCGATCAGGCCGCGCGTGACCCAGGTCAAGGCAACCTGCTCAGCTTTCAAGAACTTTCTGGATCGCATCGGTCGCAAGCGTGGCGGTGTCGCGCTGCAACTCGGCGTGCAGCACAGTGAATTTTTGTTGTAACGCGGCTATTTTCGCAGGCGTGTCAAGCCAGTCCAGCACGGCACAGGCCAATGCCCGCGGCGTAGCGGCGTCCTGCAAAAACTCGGGCACTACAAAGTCTTGGCACAGGATGTTGGGCAAGCCAACCCATGGCTGCAATTTTTTGCGCCGCATGATCTGCCACGACAGCCAGTTCATGTTGTAGGCAATCACCATCGGGCGCTTGAACAGGGCTGCTTCCAGCGTGGCGGTGCCACTGGCTATCAGGGCGACATCGCAGGCGGCCAATGCGGCATGTGACTGGCCCGAGAGAATCAGCACGTCACCCAGCACTCCAGCTTCCAGGGCCGCCTGCTGAATGGCTTCCTGCAACGCCGGAATCGCCGGAACTACAAATTTAATAGCAAACTGTTCTTGTTTTATAAGGGCTACAGCCCGAAATAGCCTTGAAGCCAGGTACGCGATCTCGGACTGGCGGCTGCCGGGCAAGACCGCCACCACCTGATCCCCGTCACGCAAGCCCAGCGTCACGCGCGCTGCAGCCTTGTCGGGCTGCAGGGGGATCACATTGGCCAGCGGGTGGCCCACGTAAGTTGCGGCTATGCCATGCTGCGCGAGCAGCGCAACTTCAAACGGAAAAATGCAAAGCACATGGTTCACGCTTTGGCGGATTTTCTCAATCCGCCCGGCCCGCCAGGCCCAGATGGACGGGCAGATGAAATGCACGGTCTTGACGCCCTGCGCTTTGAGGTCCCGTTCCAGATCCAGGTTGAAGTCAGGCGCATCGACGCCAATAAAAACATCGGGCGGATTTGCCAGAAGCCGTGCCTTGAGCTGCTCACGGATACCGACAATCCCTCTGTAATGCCGCAACACCTCGACATACCCGCGCACCGACAGTTTTTCGCTGGGCCACCAGGCTTGAAACCCGCGCTGGGCCATTTGGGACCCGCCGATGCCGCAAGACAGCAAGGCAGGCCAGCGTGCCCGCATGCCGTCGAGCAGCAAGGCCGCCAGCAGGTCGCCAGAGGCTTCCCCTGCCACCATGGCAGCTGTCATGGACTCCACAGTCCCCGCGACCGCCACGGGCCTCTACCGGACGATGCCGCGCTGCGGCGAGGTTTGGGCCAGGAACGCCAGCATCATTTGCACATCAGGTGCCGCTGCCGTGTTCGTCAGTGCCAGTTCTGCAATCTGCGCTTTGGCCTGCTCCAGCGTGATGTCGTCACGGTACAGGGCCTTGTGCATCGCTTTGACCGCAGCGATACGTTCAGAAGAAAAACCGCGCCGGCGCAGCCCTTCAAAGTTCATGGAGCGCGCTCCGGCAGGCTGGCCCTGACATATGACAAAGGGCGGCAAATCGGCAAACAGCAATGAGCACATGGCGGTCATGCTGTGCGCACCCAGCCGCACAAACTGGTGCACCACGGTGAATCCGCCCAGGATCACCCAGTCGTCTACATGCACATGGCCCGCCAACTGCGAGTTGTTGGCAAAAATGGTGTTGTTGCCGACGACGCAATCATGCGCCAGATGCACGTAGGCCATGATCCAGTTGTCGTTGCCCACGCGGGTCATGCCAGCGTCGCCTGGCGACCCGATGTTGAAGGTGCAGAACTCGCGGATGGTATTGCGCTCGCCAATGACCAACTCGCAAGGTTCGCCCGCATACTTTTTGTCCTGCGGAACCGCGCCCAGTGAGTTGAACTGGAAGATGCGGTTGTCGCGCCCAATGGTGGTATGGCCATCAATGACGCAGTGCGGACCAATGGCGGTGCCCGACGCCACTTTCACATGGGGGCCTATAACGGTGTAGGGGCCAACGCTGACAGAGTTGTCCAGCTCGGCCTCGGGGTCAACAATGGCAGTGGCGTGAATCTGGGTCACAGGCTGGCAGATTTACGCAATCGGGCGCATGGCACAGGTCAACTCCGCTTCCACGGCAAGTTCCTGCCCCACCATGGCGCGCGCCTTGAATTTAAAAATTCCGGCCTTCATGCGCAGCAGTTCAACCTCCAGAACCAGCTGGTCCCCGGGCTCGACGGGGCGCTTGAAACGCGCGCCGTCAATACCGGCAAAGTAGTAAACCATTTTGTCGTTGGGCGCGGTGTCGAGTGCGTCAAACGCCAGCAACGCTGCCGCTTGCGCCAGGGCTTCAAGCATTAAAACGCCCGGCATCACCGGACGGTGTGGAAAATGGCCTTCAAAAAACGGCTCATTGATCGTGACATTCTTCAGCGCCTTGATGCTTTTGCCTTTGTCCAGTTCCAGCACCCGGTCCACCAGCAGAAACGGATAGCGATGTGGCAACTGCTTGAGAATTTGGTGGATGTCCATCATGGTTTTATCGATTTCTTGATTGTGTTTTCAAGCACCCGGACTCGCTCTCGCAATCCGTGCAATTGCTTGAACGTGGCGGCATTTTTCCCCCAGGCGGCATTGTCGTCGATGGGGAGCATGCCGGTGTAGTGGCCCGGTTTTGAGATCGACCTTGTCACCACGGAAGCTGCTGAAATATGCACATGGTCAGCAATGCTGAGATGGCCAAGAACCACCGCACCGCCGCCCACGGTGCAATGCGCGCCGATGACAGCGCTGCCCGCCACGCCCACACACCCGGCCATGGCAGTGTGCCTGCCGATGTGCACGTTATGACCGATCTGGATTAAATTGTCGAGCTTGACACCATCTTCTATCACCGTGTCCCGCAACGCGCCACGGTCAATGCAGGTGTTGGCACCAATCTCGACATCGTTGCCAATGCGCACCGCACCCAATTGCTCGATTTTTTCCCAGGCACCGGCGTTGGGTGCAAAGCCAAATCCATCAGCACCAATCACCACGCCCGGGTGAAGAATGCAGCGTTCACCCACCGAACAGTCTTCGCCGACAGTGACATGGGATTTAAGAACCGTATCTGCACCCACGCGCGCGCCGCGCTCAATGATGCACAGTGGGCCAATCGACGCCTGAGGATGAATGATTGCCGCAGGGTCTACCACCGCACTCGGGTGTATGCGTGGCGGCTGGCCACTTACGTCCTTGGCTGCGACGCGCTGTTGCTTCCAGAACTGCGTCACCCGGGCAAAGTACAGATAGGGTTGATCGACCACAATGCACGCGCCCCTGGCCGCTGCGACGGACTGCATCTGGGAACTCACAATAACGCAGGCTGCTTTTGATGCAGACAGCAGACTCCGGTATTTTGCGTGACTGAGAAAACTCAAGTCATGGGGTGTCGCGGATTCCAGTGGCGCGAGGCCTTCAATCCGCAGGTCAGGATCGCCCTGAAGCGCCCCCCCGAGTGCATTGACGATGGTGCCTAAGCGCAGTGACACGTCGCCAGCTTTACTTGTCCTGGCCGTCAGTTACTTGACGGCGCCCGAATTCAGCGCCTTGATCACTTTTTCGGTTATGTCATGCTTGGGGTTCACATAAACCGCGTCTTGCAAGACGAAGTCATATTTCTCGGCCTCGGCCACCGACTTGACGACTTTGTTGGCACGCTCCAGAACCTGTTGCAGTTCTTCATTCTTGCGCGAATTCAGGTCTTCCTGGAACTCGCGGCGCTTTCTCTGAAAGTCGCGGTCCATATCGACCAGCTGCTTTTGACGGGTGCCGCGCTGGCTCTCCGACAAGGTGGGCGCTTCACGCTCAAGCTTGTCGGACGCGGTCTTCAACACCGTGCCCAGGTCCAGCAGTTCTTTCTCGCGCTTTGAAAACTCCTGTTCCAGCTTGGCTTGGGCCGCTTTGGCGGTGTTGGCTTCCTTGAAAATCCGGTCAGTGTTCACAAACCCAATGCGAAATTCTTGCGCTTGAACCGGCAGAGTCAAAGTCGCCATGCCGAGCAGCAGCGCAAGATAGCCGTGGCGTGAAAAATTCTTCATTAGAAAGTGGTTCCGATCTGAAATTGAACAGTCTGGATTCTATCGCCTGGGAAAGTGCGGATGGCCTTGGCAAAAGCCAGGCGCAATGGCCCTACTGGGGAAATCCAGCTGACCCCAATGCCTGTTGACGTGCGCAGCTCGCTGAAGCTGATTTTCTCGTCAGCGCCAAACACGTTGCCGATGTCAAAGAATCCGTACAGGCGTAGCGTCCGGTCGTTGCCCGCCCCCGGAAACGGAAACAGCAATTCGGTGTTGATGTTGATCTTTTTGGCCCCACCCACGGAAATATTGGTCAGTGAATCACGGGGACCAAGGCTGCCCTGCTCGAACCCGCGTACCGAGCCCAGGCCGCCGCCATAAAAATTCTTGAACAACGGGAATGGCCGATCACCGATGCCGCGGCCCAATCCCAGTTCCGCATTGAGCGCACCGGTGAACTGTTTGTTGAACGGGTAAAACTGCTGGTACTGGTAAGTGCCCCGAAGAAAACGCACATCCCCGGCAATGCTCCATTCGGCATTCGCGCGCTGATATATCCCTGAATTGGGCACCAGGGCGCTGTCGCGGCGATCACGGGCCCATCCCACGGTCAGCGGGACAGCGCTGCTGGTGTAGCCAAACTGATTGGCATAGGAGAGGTACGAATTCGGCAGGAGCGTGCCGGGCACAATCCGGGTGTTTTCGACACCCAGTCCGAAGTAGACCGTGTCGGATTCGGCAAATGGCACGCCGAATCGCAAACTGCTGCCCGTGAGCACAAGCTTGTAATAGTCCTGATTCTGGTAGGGGCTGGTGATGCGATGGTAGACATCGATGGACCGTGAAACGCCGTCGGTGGTGAAGTAGGGATCGGTCGTACTGAAGACAACCGCGCGGTTGATCCTGCTGGTGTTGACCTGCACACCCAGCGAGTTGCCCGAACCAAACGCATTTTCCTGCTTGATGCCGAAAGAGAGTCCCAGACCGTCACCGCTGGAATAACCCGCACCCACACTGAGACTGCCGGTTGGTTTTTCGACGACGTTGACGGTCAGGTCAATTTGATCAGGCGTCCCCGGAACTTCGCGGGTTTCGATAGTGACTTCCTTGAAGAAGCCCAGACGGTCAACCCGGTCGCGCGACAACCTGATTTTGTCAGCGTCGTACCAGGAAGCCTCAAACTGGCGGAATTCCCGCCGAACCACTTCATCCCGTGTCCGGCTGTTGCCTGCCACGTTGAGATGCCGCACATAGGCCCTGCGGGATGGCTCGCCCTGCAGGACCAAAGCCACCCGATTGTTGACGCGGTCAATTTCGGGACGCGCTTCCACGCGTGCAAATGCATATCCGAAATTTCCGTAATAGTCTGTAAAGGCCTTGGTAGTCTGGGTGACCTGATCGGCGTTGTAAGCCTCACCAGGGCGAATCGCCACGAGCGACTTGAATTCGTCGTCCTTGCCAAGGTAATTGCCTTCAAGCTTGATGCCAGACACCACGAAGCGCTCCCCCTCCGTCACGTTGATCGTGATGCCAATGTCTTTTTTGTTGGGAGAAATCGCGACCTGGGTTGAATCAACGTTGAACTCCAGATAGCCGCGCGTCAAGTAGTAAGAGCGCAGCGTTTCGATATCGGCATTGAGCTTGGCGCGCGAGTAGCGGTCAGACTTGGTGTACCAGCTCAACCAGCCGCCGGTGTCCAGGTCAAACAGATTGCGCAGGCTTGACTCGCTGAATGTCCTGGCGCCCACAATTCTGATTTCATTGATTTTTGCGGGCTCTCCCTCGGTCACGCTGAACGACAGGTTGACGCGGTTTCGCTCAATCGGTGTCACGGTCGTCACCACCTCCGCGCCATACAGGCTGCGATTGATGTATTGGCGCTTCAGCTCCTGCTCGGCCCGATCCACCAGCGCCTTGTCAAACGGGCGTCCGTCGGTCAGGCCGACGTCTCGCAGGGCTTTTTTAAGCACGTCCTTGTCGAACTCCTTGGTGCCGACAAATTCAACGTCGGCCACGGTAGGCCGCTCTTCAACAATGACCACCAATACGTCACCGTTGATTTCCAGGCGCACGTCCTTGAACAGGCCCAGCGCAAACAGCGCGCGAATGGCTGATGACCCCTTGTCGTCGTTGTAGGTATCACCAACCCTGACCGGAATTGACGCAAAAATGGTTCCAGCTTCCACCCTCTGCAAACCTTCGACCCGGATATCGCGCACCTGAAAAGGGTCCACAGCCCAGGCGGAAGTGGCAAGAAAAGCCAGGGCAACAGCCGCAGAAACGGCGTGCAATCGAATACGTCTAAATTTCATTTTTTGAAGTAAATCAGGTCGGCATCAACTGCCAGCCTTGAGAAATCAGCCTAGAAGGCGGTTGAAGTCATTGAACAGGGCGATCGACATCATCACCAGCAATACCGCGAAGCCGCCGCGCTGCAAACGCTCCATCCAGGCGTCAGAAACGGCTTTCCCTGTCACACCCTCCCAAAGATAATACATCAGGTGTCCCCCGTCCAGAACAGGCAACGGCAACAGGTTCAGCACACCCAGGCTGACGCTGATCAGCGCGAGAAAAATCAGGTACTGGTTGAGCCCCAGGCCGGCAGACTTGCCCGCGTACTCGGCAATGGTCAGCGGGCCGCTCAGGTTCTTCAGCGACGCCTCTCCAATCACCATTTTGCCCATCATGCGAAGCGTCAACACAGACACCTGACCAACACGGGTTGCACCATTCCACAGACCATCCATCAAGCCATAGCGCACCGTGACAAATTCGGGCGGCGCACCTACATAGGCGCCAATTCGCCCAACCAGCAAGGCCCCCTCTGACTTGACATCGGGGTGAACATCAAGCGGCACAACTGAACCTGAACGCAGTATTTTCCAAGGGTTCGAAGTTGATTCACTGCCATTTGTCGATGCGCGGATCAGGTCACGCAACTGCTGCCCATCCACGATGGCCTTTGGCCCCACACTCAACACAACATCGCCGGCCCGCAGGCCAGCCTTGGCGGCAGCGCCACCGGGCATGACCTCGCCTATCACCGCCCGGGTGAGCGGGCTCACAATGCCAATTTTGCGAAACAACTGGGCATCGGCCTCGCTGGCGTCAATGGCGCTGAGTTTCAACAGCACGTCACGCCCTGTGCCACCCGAGGTACTGCCCAGAGTGATTCTTACGTCTTGCCCTTCCAAAGCGCCCCGGGTCAGCAGCCATCGCAAATCTTCAAAGGATTCGATCTGTTTCAGAGTTGTGCCTTCAAATCCGGCGCTTTGCACCAGTTCCCCGCCGACCAGTCCCGCCTTTTCGGCGACGGAGCCAGCCATAGGCGTGCCCAGAATGGCCCGCGGCTGTTCCACACCACTCCAGTTAACGATTGAATACAACAGGACTGCCAGAAGCAGGTTTGCCGCTGGTCCCGCAGCAACGATGGCGACGCGCGAACGCAGCGGCTGCGTGTTAAATGCCAGATGACGATCCTGCGGCGCAACTGGGGCTTCGCGTTCGTCCAGCATCTTGACGTAGCCACCCAAGGGAAACGCGCCAAGCGCAAACTCGGTTGCAGACCCTTTGGGCGTCCATCGTGCCAGGGTCGGGCCAAAGCCTACCGCGAAGCGCAATACCCTGACCCCGCAAGCCAGAGCCATTCGATAGTGACCATACTCATGAATAGCCACCAACAGCCCGAGGGCCGCAATAAAAGCGACAATGGTCAGCATGGATCAACCTCCTGCGGGTGCAGCGGACGAACGCGGGCGTGGGAGCACATATTATTTCCAATAGCGATTTAAATGCCAATACGCCCGACCACCCCGGTGGCGGCGTCCCTGGACCGGGCATCAAGCGCCAGCAGGTCTTCCAGTGATTGTGGCGGAGATGTGGAAACTGCCGCCAGTGTCTCAATATTGACCTGATGTATCTGGTCAAACCGAATTCGTTTTTCCAGAAACGCTGCCACTGCAATTTCATTGGCAGCGTTTAGCACAGCCGTGGTTCCGGGCGGCGCGCGCAACACTGACCAGGCTAACCTCATCCCTGGAAACCGGTCATGATGGCCACGGGTATCGAAGGCTTCAAAGGTCAAGCCGGCCATGGCGCCAAAATTCAACTGGGCAGCGCCACACGCCATTCGATCAGGCCAGGAGAGTCCATAGGCGATCGGTCCGCGCATGTCCGGCGTGCCAAGCTGCGCAACCACGGCGTTGTCCTTGTACTGCACCATGGAGTGGATGACGCTTTGGGGATGAATGACCACCTCCAGCTGATCGGGCAACACGCCGAACAGAAACCGGGCTTCAATGACTTCAAGCGCCTTGTTCATCATGGTCGCTGAATCAACCGATATTTTGCGCCCCATCACCCAATTGGGATGGGCGCAGGCCTGCTCGGGCGTGACGTCGCGCAGGCTCAGGGGGTTGCTCGTGCGAAACGGCCCACCCGACGCGGTGAGGATGATCTTGTCGATGCGCTGCGCCCAGGTGGCCGGATCCTCTGGAAGCGACTGGAAAATAGCCGAGTGCTCGCTGTCAACCGGCAGCAGCGTTGCACGACCCTGCTTCACCGCGTCCAGAAATACATCGCCGCCGACCACCAGCGCTTCCTTGTTGGCCAGCAGCAAGCGTTTGCCGGCCCGGGCAGCCTCCAGGCACGACGCCAGGCCGGCAGCGCCGACGATGGCTGCCATGACAATATCAACCTGCTCATGCGAGGCCACCATCGCAATCGCAGCGGCACCCCACAGCACCCGGGTCTTCAACCCCAGATCGCGGCACCGTCGCTCCAGCGCTTTGCCATGCGCGTCGCTGGCCATCACTGCATACACCGGTGTGGACTGAATGCATTGCGCAAGCATCAGCTCAACCTGGGTCGAAGCCGTCAAGGCGAATACTTCAAATCGATCCGGGTGACGGGCCATCACATCCAGCGTGCTGGTACCAATCGACCCGGTAGAGCCCAGTATCGAAACGCGCTTTTTGCTCTCTGGCATGCGGTCCCTCAAATGAAATAAAACATCATGGCCAGGGGCAGCGTTGGCAGCAGCGCATCAACCCGGTCCAGTACGCCGCCGTGCCCAGGCAATAAACCACTGCTGTCTTTGACACCGGCACTGCGCTTGACCAGAGATTCCAGCAGATCACCCACCACACTCATCCCCGCCATGAAAGGAACCGCCAACAATAAAAGCCACCCACCCCGGTCAAACAGATGGCTGTACAGGCTGGGTACGGGCACTTGCTGTGCGGCATCAAACCAGGTCCAGGCGACAGCCAGCACCACCACACTGGCCATGCCTCCCCATACGCCTTCCCAACTCTTGCCAGGACTGATGGAGGGTGCAAGTTTTTCCTTGGCAATTCGCCCGCCAAACGCCCGTCCGGCAAAGTAGGCAAAAATATCAGCCACCCAAACCAGCAGCAGAATTGACAGCAGAAAATTGATTCCGATGACCCTGGCCTGAGCCACGGCCAGCCACGCTGCCGCCAAAAGCAGGAGCCCGCAAATCAGCCGCAAAGTTTTGGGAATTTTCGACCACAACGTCACGCCACCGTGCAGCAGCCAGGCCCCGGCCAGCACCCAAAAAGCACCAATCCCGGTCCAAAATACGGGATAGGGAAACGGCTGGCGCAGCATTCCCAGCCACCATGCCAACGCGCCCAGCGCAACGCAGACACCGCCCGCAACGAAGGCGGGCGCACCAGTGAAGCCATTGAGGCGCGCCCATTCCCAGCCAGCTGCCGCAATCAGCACCAGGGCAATCACGCTAAACGGCTCAGGCGACGGGTAAAACAGCGCTGGCAGCAGTACCAGCAGCAACACGATGGCGGTGATCACGCGCTGCCTGAGCATCTTGGTGCCTCAGGCCACCTGCTGGCTTTTTTCAGCAAGCGCTGCCAGTTGCCCGGATGTTTTCCCGAAACGGCGTTCACGCCGGTCATAGGCGGCAATAGCCAAATCCAGGGCTGCTTCATCAAACTCGGGCCACATCCTGTCGCTGAAATAAAGCTCCGAGTACGCCGCTTGCCAGAGCAGAAAATTGCTGATCCGCTGCTCGTCTCCGGTTCGGATCAGCAGGTCGGGGTCGGGCACGTGCGACATGGCCATGGCCCGGCCCAAACTTGCCTCGGTGATCGCGAGCCCTTGTACAGCCAGCCTGGCGGCCGCCTGTGCAATGTCCCATCGGCCACCATAATTGAAACAGACGTTGAGAATCAGCCGTGAGTTGGCGGCGGTTGCGGCTTCGGCGCTGGCCAACCCGGCTTTGACTTTTTCGGACAGACCAACACGCTCGCCCACAAAATGCAGCCTCACGCCATCAGCAACAAGTTGCGGCACTTCCCTGGCGATTGCCAACGCCAGCAGGTCCATCAGCCCCGACACTTCTTCAGCGGGGCGATGCCAGTTCTCCGATGAAAAGGCAAACACGGTCAACACCGCCACATGGCGCGCCGAGCAGGCCTTGACGCAGCGCTTGAGCGACTCAACGCCCTGCCGATGACCGGCAATTCGCGGCAGGAACCGTCGGGACGCCCAACGGCCATTGCCATCCATCACGATGGCAATGTGGTGCGGTACCCTGGCAGGTGCTGTCATGAGAATGTAGCGGCCGCGAGCGAAAGGCAATTTTTCGCCGGGCCGCCCCTAGAAAAATTAACCCCCTCGGGGCTGAGCGCTGCGGCTGAGAGCCGGCTTGGGCAGGCATGGACAGCGCGAAGAGCCGTTGCCTCTGGCATCGGCACGTCCAGCGCATTGCATGAAGTGTTCTCGAAGAGCGACGTAGCCATAAGCGTGGGGGCCATACGTCAGACTGCCATGAGGTCTTGCTCTTTGGCCGCCACCAACTGGTCAATCGCGATGATGTGCCGGTCGGTCACTTTTTGTATGTCGGCTTCTGAGTGCTTTTGATCGTCTTCAGAGGCCAGCTTGTCCTTGACGATTTTCTTCACGGCTTCATTGGCATCGCGCCGCAAATTGCGCACCGCGATTTTTGCATTTTCGCCTTCTCCCCGCACTACCTTGGTCAGTTCCTTGCGGCGCTCCTCGGTCATGACCGGCATTGGCACGCGAATCAGATCGCCCATGGATGCGGGATTCAGACCCAAATCGCTTTCGCGGATGGCTTTTTCAATCTTCGCGCCCATGCCTTTTTCCCAAGGCTGGATGCTGATGGTGCGAGCGTCGAGCAGCGACACGTTGGCAACCTGGCTGATCGGCAGGAGTGCGCCGTAATAGTCCACCTGCACGGAATCCAGCAAGGCGGGATTGGCCCGCCCCGTGCGAATTTTGGTAAGGTTGTTCTTGAAGGCAGAGATCGACTGGTCCATCTTGCCTTCAACTGTTTTCCGAACTTCATCGATTGTCATGTTTTGTCTCCTCAGACTGCTCGCCCATTGTCGGGCAAACATCAGGCATACACCAGGGTTCCTTCGTCCTCACCCATCACCACCCGCTTGAGTGCACCGTTCTTCAAGATGGAAAATACCTTGATCGGCAGCTTCTGGTCGCGGCACAGGGCAAACGCGGTCGCATCCATGATCCCGAGATTTTGCGAAATCGCATCATCAAACGAGATTTTGGCGTATCGGGTGGCAAGCGGGTTTTTTTTCGGGTCGGCGCTGTAAACACCATCCACCTTGGTGGCCTTCAAGACGATCTCGGCCCCGATTTCTGCACCGCGCAATGCAGCCGCCGTGTCGGTGGTAAAAAACGGGTTGCCGGTGCCGGCGGCGAATATTACCACCTTGCCCTCCTCAAGGTATTGCAGTGCCTTGGGCCGCACATAGGGCTCCACCACCTGCTCAATGGCGATGGCCGACATGACGCGTGCGGTCAACCCGGCCTTGTTCATGGTGTCACCCAGCGCCAGCGCGTTCATGACCGTGGCCAGCATGCCCATGTAGTCGGCCGTGGCACGGTCCATTCCGACCGAACCGCCCGCCACACCCCGAAAAATATTGCCACCACCGATCACCACCGCCAGCTGAACCCCGAGACGGGTGATTTCCGCAATTTCATCCACCATGCGGACAATGGTGTCCCGGTTGATGCCAAATTGGTCATCGCCCATCAAGGCTTCGCCAGACAGCTTGAGCAAAATACGCTTGTAGGCTGGTTTGGCAATGGACATGTGATCTCCCTGGATGATGAATTTTTCGCAACCTGGCCCGCACTCTGGCGCAGCGGATTCAGCAAGGTCCCGCGGGCACAGAATGCAACAGTTAATGCGACAGTTAATGCGTCAATCAACGTGTCAATTGACGTGTCAGCTCAGGCGTCAATCAACCTGTCAATAAAGGATCAGGCGGGCTGCTTGGAAGCAGCGATCTGCGCCGCTACTTCAGCCGCAAAGTCATCGACTTTTTTCTCGATGCCCTCACCCACCACATACAGCGTGAAAGACTTTACTGTCGTGCCGGCAGTTTTCAGCATCTGCTCAACCGTCAGCTTGTCATTCTTTACAAACGCCTGGTTGAACAGCGACACTTCCTTGAGGTATTTCTGGACACCGCCTTCAACCCGCTTGGTCACAATCTCTGC
>JANMVO010000252.1:0-3305 GCA_031392805.1 Rhodoferax sp.
GCCGCCTTGATGGCATCTTCAGCCAGGATGGAGCAATGGATCTTGACCGGTGGCAGCGCCAACTCTTCTGCGATCTGGCTATTTTTAAGCGCCGCCGCCTGGTCCAGCGTCTTGCCTTTAACCCATTCCGTCACCAGTGAAGATGATGCAATGGCCGAACCACATCCGTAGGTTTTGAAGCGCGCGTCCTCAATCACCCCGGTGAGTGGGTTGACCTTGATTTGCAGCTTCATCACGTCGCCGCAAGCGGGCGCGCCGACCATGCCGGTTCCAACCGTATCGTCGCCTTTCTCGAAGCTTCCGACATTGCGGGGATTTTCATAGTGATCAACGACTTTTTCTGAATATGCCATTTTGGTTACCTCTTAAATAACTTGCTGCCATGCTACAAATGCGTCTGACCAGACAAAGGTTTTGCTTGTCCAGGCGACACAGTCAATGCGCGGCCCATTGGATGGTCGATATATCGACGCCATCCTGGTACATCTCCCACAACGGGCTCAGATCACGCAGCCTGGTCACATTGAGCTTGATGGTTTCAACCGCGTAGTCAATCTCGGCTTCGGTGGTCCAGCGACCGATCGTCATGCGCAGGCTGCTGTGCGCAAGCTCGTCGCTGCGGCCCAGCGCGCGCAACACATAACTGGGCTCAAGAGAGGCTGAAGTGCAAGCAGACCCGCTTGATACCGCCAAGCCCTTGATGCCCATGATCAGGGACTCGCCTTCGACATAGTTAAAACTCATGTTCAGGTTATGCGGCACGCGTTGCGTCTCATGCCCGTTGATGAACACCTGCTCTATGTCTTTAAGTCCTGCCAACATGCGGTCATGCAGGGCGCGAATGCGCACGTTCTCGACCGCCATCTCTTCTTTTGCAATGCGGTAGGCCTCGCCCATGCCGACGATCTGGTGCGTCGGCAGCGTGCCCGAACGCATGCCGCGCTCATGCCCACCGCCGTGCATTTGCGCCTCAATGCGGATGCGCGGCTTGCGGCGCACAAACAGCGCGCCAATGCCTTTGGGACCATAGGTTTTGTGCGAGGTCAGGCTCATCAGGTCAACCGGCAAAGTGCTCATGTCGATATCCACCCGGCCCGTCGCTTGCGCTGCATCGACGTGAAAAATAACGCCCTTTTCGCGGCAAATTTTGCCCAAAGCGCTAATGTCCTGGATCACGCCAATTTCGTTGTTCACGAACATGACGCTGGCCAGAATGGTGTCTGGCCGAATGGCCGCTTTGAAGACTTCCAAGTCCACCAGACCATCGGCCTGCACATTCAGATAAGTCACGTCGAATCCCTGGCGCTCCAGTTCGCGACAGGTGTCCAGCACGGCTTTGTGCTCGGTCTTGACGGTAATGATGTGCTTGCCTTTGGTCTTGTAAAAACCGGCGGCACCTTTGATTGCCAGATTGTTGGACTCGGTGGCACCACTGGTCCAGACGATTTCACGCGGGTCTGCTCCAATCAATACGGCCACCTGCTCACGCGCTTTTTCGACAGCGGCTTCCGCTTCCCAGCCCCAGGCATGGCTGCGCGACGCCGGATTGCCGAAATGCTGGCGCAGCCAAGGGATCATCGCATCCACTACCCGCTCGTCGCACGGGTTGGTTGCGCTGTAATCCATGTAGATCGGGAAATGAGGGGTGGTGTCCATGGCTGGTTTGTTGCTGGCGAAAAAATTAAACTTGCAAACAATTCGAAAGAATCAAGGTATGAAAAACTATTTGCGCTTCAGAACATGTCAAAAGAATTGCTGTCTTACGACTTGGCAAACGAGTTGCCAAGGGCAAACACCGAATTCGGTGCGTTAATGCGAAACGGCTTGACTACCGGCATGGCAGAGATCGCCCGCTTGAGTGTTGGCTTGTCTTCTATTTGCAAACCTTTGGCGAGCTGCTCATCCACCAGTTTTTGCAAGGTGACTGAGTCTAAAAATTCGACCATGCGCACATTCAAAGCGGCCCAGAGGTCATGCGTCATGCAGCGAGCGCCATCACCCAGGCAGTTTTCCTTGCCGGCACAATGGGTGGCGTCGATTGGCTCGTCGACTGAGACAATAATGTCAGCCACTGTGATGTCGGTTGCCTTGCGAGCCAGTGTGTAGCCGCCGCCAGGCCCGCGCGTGGACTCCACCAGTTCGTGACGGCGCAACTTTCCAAACAGTTGCTCCAGGTACGACAGCGAAATCTGCTGGCGCTGGCTGATGGCGGCGAGTGTGACTGGCCCGTTGCTCTGACGCAATCCGAGATCAATCATCGCAGTGACCGCAAAACGGCCTTTAGTGGTGAGACGCATGGCGAACTCCTTGGTTAAATATATTACTGATCAGTCTACTTTGAGCCGATGTCGAGCAATTAGTTCAAGTATAGCAATATCCGATTGTTTTTGTCGGGTAAGACTGTCGGAAGCCTGAAACACTCAGATTGCGGTGCCAAAGGGGGCTCGGACAACCCTGATTGCACTAGGGAAGCGCGGATTTATTCGCCGTGGATCCGTTGTGATTGGGTTGGGATGGAATGCTTGTCCCGTCCCGTGTGATCATACCCCGTCCGCAGCTAGCCGCTGTTCAGAGCCCGACAGTTGACTCGACCCAGATCAGCACGTTTGATGGTATCCACAGGCACTGATCCCATCCGCGGATTAGCAAACTTTTCAAGGGTTTCCGCAACCTCAATCTGGTGCTTTCCGTTTGACAGGGTTGGCAGCTTAAGATTCAGCCATTTCCTGGCAACCTCCTCAAAAGTCAGGCTACGGTTTGCAGACCCTTGTGCGCGGAAAATACCATGGGCTGTACGAGCCTGCGCGAGTGGCAATTCAGGGCACTTAACATAGGTTTTAGTGCCCTGACGCCTGCCGACAAAGTAGTTGCTGAGCTAGCTGCTGCCCCCAGCGCTTGACATGTGAAGATACAAGCCCGCCGAATCAGTCAATTTGTATGCCTTGTCCTTGGGCCCAGCGGCACCTACCTGTTTGGTTGTCAATTTCATAGTATCGGGAGGCGAGTGCCATGATTTATACCATTGTTCGCTGCTGGCTTGGCTAAAAGTGATTTGGAATGATTTGGACTGATTTAGAGAATTCGCGAATGAAAAACCCCCAGGGCTTGGAGCAACTGGGGGTTTTTGGAAGCTCCTAAGAGCTCCTAAGAGTTGTGCACCGGGCCTCGCCCGGCCATTTCCCGAAGAAACTTGGGTGCCGTGGTATCTTGCGGTTGGAGTGTAGTGGCCGATAGAGCATTGGTGCATTTTTGCCCGATTAAGAGTTTGGTCCGGGACTGATTGCGAGCATTACATTGGTGGAGCC
>JANMVO010000260.1:0-1957 GCA_031392805.1 Rhodoferax sp.
GGCCAGAGCGAGCCGCTGGCTGAAGAAATAGCGGCCCGCACCGTCAACAAAGAGCGCGCACAGCATGGCGAATCTGTAGAGGCCAGCGCGTCATCGGTCAACGACGTGCCAGCGGGCCGGCGTGGCGGCCTCAGGTCGCACCAGGGTGCCGGTGGGCGCACCGTGGCGCAGCTTCGCAACGAAGCCAGTCAGCGGGGCATCAAGGGCCGCTCGATCATGAACAAGGCGCAGTTGGAACAGGCTCTCAAGCGGTGAAGCGGCGAACTGCGGCTTGCGGGGCTGGAGATTAAACGCTATGGTATCTATATCTACTTATGTATAAAGGACGGGGGCTAGAGGCCAAACCAGCTCCTGAATCTAGAGTCAGCATGTTTTGTCTCAGACAGACGGCTGGGTTCTGTTCGATACCGCACAGACGGTCAACCTCAATTTTAGTAACGTCATCCACAGCAGAGACGACAAGAAAACATTTCCGCTCAAGCTGTCGATCTGACAGCACCCAGTCGTCGTGCAGAAGGATAGTTGCAATCCCGCTTCAATCCTCAGACCCGTAACACTTTTAAGCAAGGAATCACAATGAGAGTTCAAGCCTACATAACTTTTGGTGGCCGCTGCGAAGAGGCGCTGGAGTTTTACAAAAAGTCCATCGGTGCCGAAGTCACCGGCCTGATGCGCTGGAAAGAAAGCCCGGAGAAGGACATCAAGGGGCCACCCGGCTATGAAGAGAAGGTCATGAACGCCGCCTTTCGCATTGGCGAAACCCAGCTGATGGCCGACGACGGCATGGGCGAAAAAACGCCTGAGTTCAAAGGCATGACGCTCTGCATTGAAGTTGCGGACGACGCCGAGGCCAAGCGAGTTTTCACGTCGCTCGGCGAAGGTGGAAAAGTCACCATGCAGTTGGCGAAAACATTCTGGACTTCGTCATTTGGCATGTTGACCGACAAGTTTGGCGTGCCGTGGATGGTGAATGTGGAAGCGCCAAAAGCGTGAGGCCGGAAATACCATGAGTAAAACCCAGCTTGCATCCGCAATTGATTTGGCGCTGTGGACGATTCTTGACAGCACACCTGAAGGACGCGGGACTGACTGGTATCCGAAGCTTGACTACGGCAACAAAAAGTAAGCACATGTCGGCTGAAGCGAAGTTCGCACCATCATCGAAAGGATTGCCACGACGCCGTTTGCACTGATCATCAAACACAGGACGCAGCCCGGCACGTGGAAGGTTGCACAGATAGCCAATCGCTATATAAATACTAGCTTGTTATGCATGTGTGACAAAGGCTAGAGCCAATTTTGGTTTCTATTAATCAGATTTAACGGGACTTTTACGCCGTGCAGGCAAGGTTTGCGACCACGGCTTAGCCCAGTCACGCACATTCAGCGCTCGCGCGCAACCCGGTAAATGGCACCATTCAAATCGTCAGACACCAGCACCGATCCATCGCGCATCATCAGCACATCCACCGGGCGGCCCCAGTAGCTGCGGCCTTGCAGGAAGCCGGTCAAAAACGGATCCATTCGCGGTGTCTGGCCACTGGCAAGGGTCACCCGCATCACGTCATAGCCAACGCGCGTGGGCGGGTGCGAGCCGTGCCGGGCCACCAGCATGCTGACTGCGCCGCTGGCTTGTGCCGTGGTGTCAAAGCGCATGCCCAGCGCGGCGGTGTGCGCACCCAGTCCAAACACGGGTGGCGTGAATTCACTGCAAGCCCGCTTCTTGCCAAACTCGGGGTCGGCAATGTCGCGGTCATGGCAATAGGGAAAGCCAAAGTTCTCGCCAGCCTTTGAGACCCGGTTCAACTCATCATTTGGGCGGTCTGGCCCCAGCTCGTCCTGCCCGTTTTCGGTAAACCAGAGTTCGCGCGTCTGGGGATGCCAGTCAAAGCCAACGGTGTTGCGAATGCCGCGCGCAAACACCTCGTTGCCACTGCCATCGGGCTTGCTGCGCAGG
>JANMVO010000265.1:0-4586 GCA_031392805.1 Rhodoferax sp.
CGCCGTTGCCCGGGTGCATCGGCTTATGTCGCGCCATGAGGCTGCAAGCGATCTCTACCGGTTCAATGCTGCTGCACCGGGTCAATGGACAACCGTTGCGCCTGAGACCATTACGGTGTTTGCGTTTGCGCTGAAACTGAGCGTGCAAACCGGGGGCATTTTTGATGTGTGCGCCGCATGCAACCAGGATGGGGCGGGTCAAGCTGGGACGGGCCACACCCTAATCGGCTCGTGGCGTGATGTAGAAATCGACCTTCAATGCGCTGCTTTGCGCAAACATGCGCCGCTGCAGGCCGACCTGGGCGGCATGGCAAAAGGCTACGCGGTCGATGCGGCGGTGCGCGCCATGCAACAAGCCGGCAGTCAACACGGCTGGGTCAATGCGGGCGGTGATTTGCGCGTGTTCGGCGACTTGGAGATTCCCGTGCGGGTGCGCGCGCCGCAGGACTTGTCGGGCACCTTCGCGTGCACAAGTTTGCGGGACCGTGCCGCGGCAACCTCAGCCGAGTACCTGCAAGCCCCTTCGGCTGATCATTCGGCTGATCATTCAGCAGATTATTCTGCCCACGCTGTCCTTTGCCACGGCATCACCCGCCAGCCCGTGGCGGCCAGCAAAAGCTGGACGGTGGCTGCCCCGCACTGCATGGTGGCCGATGCGCTGACCAAGCTTGTGGCCGCCACCGGCGATGCGCAGCATCCAGTGCTGAGGCACTATGCCGCCCAAGCCTGGATTTTTTGAAACCACCGTGCCGCGCCAGCCCCGTCCCCATCCCGATCCGCACCGCCATCCGCACGCGACGGCGCACGCTCACCGCTCGCAACTGCACCGGCCAGTCAAGCTGCCTGCATGGCAGCGCCGGGGGGTGTATGCCAGTGTGGCGGTTCTTGCGCTGACTGGCTTGCTGTGGCTGGCGGTGCATTTTTTGGTGGCGCAGTCCGACGATGGCCTGAGCCAAGGTACGGCCAAGCTCTGGACCATTCGAATCCACGCCGCTGCCGCCCTGTGCACGCTGGTGATGGTGGGCAGCCTGCTGCCCGTGCACATTCGCCCGGCTTGGCGCACGCGAAAAAACCGCCTCAGCGGCGCGCTGGTTGTCGGGGTGATGGGGGTACTGGCGCTGACGGGCTATGCGCTTGGCTACGCGCCCGAGGGCCTGGCCCGGCAATGGTCAGCATGGTCGCATTGGGCGGTGGGTGCGGCGTTGCCACTGCTGCTCCTGCTCCATATGTTGCTGGGGCACCGCACCCGGCACCGCGCACTGCATTGAATGCGAACAAGGATCAACATCAAAAGCAACAAAACCGCCACTGTGTGGGCATAGCCGGCCCAGCTTGGCATAGCGCCGCAAGCGATTGACAATCGTTATCTCAAACCCATCAATAACTCAGGAGAAATGCCATGAAAGGCGACTCAGAAGTCATCGCGCAACTGCAGGCCCAGCTTAAAAACGAACTGACCGCCATCAACCAGTACTTCCTGCATTACCGGATGCTCAAGCACTGGGGCCTGGACAAACTGGCGAAGAAAGAATACGACGAGTCCATGGGCGAGATGAAGCACGCCGACCGCCTGATGGACCGCATCTTCATGCTCGATGGGCTGCCCAATCTGCAAGACCTGGCCAAGCTGCTGGTCGGTGAAACCGTGCCCGAGATTCTGGCCTGTGACCTCCAGAGCGAGCAGGGCGCCCAGGCCACCATCAAGAACGGCATTGCCGCCTCTGAGACCGCGCGCGACTATGTGTCACGCGACCTGCTGCAGGGCATTCTGGACGACACCGAAGCGCACATTGATTTTCTGGAAACCCAGATCGAACTGATCGGCAAAGTCGGCCTGCAAAACTACCTGCAAAGCCAAATGGCTGAGGTCAGCTGAATCGACGCTTTGATTGCACGTGTGGTCAAAAAAAAGCCGCCTGGCCTTTAGACCGGGCGGCTTTGTGAAAGTCCTCAAGAGGACGTCGTTGGAAACTCTGAATGATTTCAAGCTGATCGATGAATTGACCGAATCACCATCCTCAATCACTGTGACAGCAGTTAGCACAACTTTAAATGGCAAATCCGGCATGCGCCATCCCACAAATGGGGGATGCGGGGCACCAAATCCGCATTAAAGTCACGTCTTTTCACCGAAACTTGTTACTTTCTGCAAACCGACCGGCAAACGAACCACGAAGCAGGCGCCACCTTCGGGTCTGCTCTCACAATTCACCGAGCCCCCATGACGAAGGGTGATGGACTTGACCAGCGCCAACCCCAAGCCAACTCCGCCATCGCGCTCAGTGGCGCCGGGCACGCGGTAGAAGGGCTCAAAGATGCGTTCGCGAAATTCGGCTGGTACACCAGGGCCGTGGTCGCAGACCCTGATCACGGCCAGGCTGCCCTCCTGTCGCAAGCTCACTGTGATACCCCCCGGCGCGTGGCGGCGGGCGTTTTCCAGCAGGTTGCGCAGAGCCCGGCGCAGCAGCTTGGTGATGCCCTGAACCACGAGCTCTGAGGGCTTGGTTTTGCCGTCTGGCGGTGGCATCAGATGCGCGTCCAGATCGGCATGGACGCGGGCGCATTCTTCTGCCGCCAGGCCGATCAGGTCCACGGGTTCGACGGTCCCCATATCGGCTTCACGCGCGTCGAGCCGGCTGGCCAGCAAGATTTCTTCAATCAACTGGTCCAGCTCGGCAATGTTGCGCGATATTTCGTTTTTGAATGCCGTGTCAGCGGCAACTTCAGTGGCGCCAAGCGTGGGGGCCATCAGTTCCAGACCCATGCGGATGCGTGTGAGCGGCGAGCGCAGCTCGTGCGAGGCATTCGCCAACAACGACTTCTGTGACGCCAGCAAGGATTTTTGCGATTCCAGCAGTGCGTTCTGGGTGGTCAGCAGCGTCTCGATCCGCTCGGCCGCATGGTTGAAACGCGTGGCTAAAAATGCCACTTCGTCCTGCCCCTGTTCTGCCAGGCGGGTGGACAAATCCCCCGCGCCCCAGCGCTCAACGCCTTGCTGCACGGTCTCAAGCCTTTTTGTGAGCCGTCGCACAATCGGGTAAGTGCCAACCGCTACGGCCAGGCCCACCAGACCCAGCAGCCAGGCAAAGCTGAACGGCAGGCGCAGGGCAGCAGGCCCGCCCATACCCGGCGGGCGGATGGGCCGTGGCAACTGGATGTACAGCGTTTTCCCATCCACCATGGTGACCTGAAATTCAGGCCCCTGCCCCAGCACACGGTTGGGCCGCACCGGTGCCTGGCCAACGATCTCGCCCGCCTGGTTGCGCAGCACAATTTCACGACCCGGGCGCAGCGCGCGTTCGTGCTCGGCCTCCATGCGCGAAAGCCAGCCCGCCAGTAGCGTCAGCACCGCCACCGCAGCCACTACGGCCAGCCAGATGCGCAAATACAGGCGTTGGTGAAACGGCGTGCTCATGCGGTCAGGGCGAACACCCAATGCCGAACGCGGCGCTCATGACTTCAGTCCTGCAGGCGGGCGAACACGTAGCCCACGCCGCGCACGGTGAGAATGCGCTTCGGATTTTTCGCATCCACTTCAATTGCCGCGCGGATGCGGCCCATGTGCACGTCGATCGACCGGTCAAACGCATCGAGCTCGCGGCCGCGCACCACTTCCATGATCTGGTCGCGCGTCAGCACCCGGCCGGCGCGCTCGGCCAGGGCCACCAGCAAATCGAACTGGTAAGAGGTCAGATCACAGGTTTGCGCGCCCACGGTGACGGTGCGAGCGTCACGGTCAATCTCCAGGGTGCCAAAGCGCATTTGTTTGGCGGCAGGCGTGGCAGCATCGGTGCGCCGTCGCAGAACCGCGCGCACCCGCGCCAGCAGTTCGCGCGGCTCAAACGGTTTGGGCAAATAGTCATCCGCACCCATCTCCAGCCCGATGATGCGGTCCATCGGGTCGCCCTTGGCCGTGAGCATCAGCACGGGCACCTGGGCGCGGGCGCCTTGCAAAGCACGAATGCGCCGGCACACTTCCAGGCCGTCCATGTCGGGCAGCATCAAATCCAGGATCACCAGGTCATGCGGTGCAGCCGAGTGATTTTGCAATTGCGCCAGGCCACTCTGACCGTCTGTTGCATGGCTGACCTCCAAGCCTGATTGCCCCAGATACTCGGCCACCATTTGCGCCAGGCGCGAGTCGTCTTCGATCATTAACAGGTGTTGAGTCATCGTGCTGCGAGTCTAGTCCCGGCGGCTGCTTTGACAAAGAGCACGGCTTAAAGCGGCGGTAAAGTTAAGTAAACACCGGTTGCTGCGTCATGCAGAAAATAGCGGTCGGCCGGGGTGCGGCGATCATTCCAATTTCGCTGTATGCTACACAATACATATCTACTTATGTATACCAGACGAGGGCTATAGGCTTATTTTATTGCCATTCCCGGTTTATTTGCTGATTATTCGATGGACAATTTGGCAGCAGGCTCGACCCGCGACGCCAGCCACACCAGCAGCAGCACAGGCAGCCCCAGCAAGGCCGTGGCGGTAAAGAAATTGCCGTAGCCAAAGGCGTCCACATAGCGCCCTGAAAATCCCGCCAAAAACTTCGGCAGCAGCAGCATCATCGAGCTGAACAGCGCGTACTG